>NZ_JABURH010000162.1 GCF_014762765.1 Alcanivorax sp. | reverse complement strand
CGGCTTCGTAGGTATCTCGGAACTTGAGGAACTGTCCAGTCTTTCCCTATCCAATCGAGTGTAGCTTGTAGCTTGTAGCTACCGAATCACGCTATCCCTCAATAACGCCCGCCAGTCTGACTCCGCTTCGCCGGCGGACAGCGTCCACAACCAGTCACCGTTTTCATCCAGCGCTTCCAGCGCCGTGATCACCTGCCCATCACCGGGCTTGCGCAGCCGCCACAGGCTCTGCATTCTTGCCATATCCAGCGACACCAGGGCACCGTTATGGACGAGATGACAATGGCTGTCTTGCCAGCGCGGTGACGACCAGGGTGCCGTCATGCACAGACGCACACCTTGATTGCCCACACACAGCGTGGTCGCCTCGTCACGCCGCGAGGCTTCCGCCAGCACCGCCGGCAGGGTTTCCGGGCGTACCGGGCAGGCAAAGCTATCCCGCACCGAACGGTACAGAACTGACCGCTGGTTATCACAACGCTGCAGCAGATGAGTGAAGTCCTCGTCATCGGCGCTGCCGGCCCAGTCCCGCTCAAGCTGCGATAGCGGCCCCAGATCACCGGCTACAACCCGGGGCAACCCGGCGGGAAGGCTCAGCGTTTGCTGATCCGGATGCAGCATGGCACAGACCAGCTCCTCGAAGGCCAGGCCACCACTATCCGGGGCTACCGCCATCTGCTGCAATGGCTGCCCCTGGCGATCGAAAAACACCAGGCTGCGAGCCGGCAAGGCTCCGGTGGGCTCCAGCACCGCCAGCACTGAATGCCACTGGGACACCTGCAGACTTTGCCGTAACCGACAACGATCGCCCACCGACTCCAGCCACCATTCCCCTTCATGAAACGCCGGGTAATGCATGTTCTGGGAAACCCGGGAGCCACTGGTAAACGTCGTCACCACCAGCGAGCCGAGTCGATAGAGGGCCTTGAGAATGGCCAACGGTTCGTCCTGCAATCGTAAAACCCGATCACCGAGTGCAGCACCGCACTGACGAAGCAGAGGAGATGCCGCCGGCGCCGGGGACCACGCCATCACTGACATGCTGCCTCCAGATCGCCACACCATCGATACTTGTCGACGGTGCTTGTTATTAGGTGTGGAAAGCTGGCGGCGGCTGGCGATCCACGTCAGGGAGAAATTGAGACACTGCTTGCATCACGCGACCAGGAACAAGGGCTTTGATTGTTGCTGCCCGGATGCCGCGCCGAAATCTGAATACCCTTAGCGCGTTGTTGCGTGCCGCGTTACTTGGTCAGGATCAATCGATTGTTGGAGGTGCGTCGCAGCAGGTAACGCTCGCCATCATGCTCAATCCAGAGCTTGCCCTGATGGTTAAGCAGCAGGCTGCTGGCAATACTGCTTTCTGCATTGATAGAAACCCGTCGAGGGGTAGCGGTGACATTCTTCTTGAGCTGGGTCATGCTGGCCTCCTTGTCTGTATATGAGAATCATTATCATTATTGATTGACTGGCAGTCAACGCTCTTTTTTGATTTCCTGAGGAAGATCACAAACAGCCCGCCAACCAGACGATCCAAGGCCAACGCGTAGGCAAGCCGCTTGAAGCCCCGAACCTCGCTTGCGAGAAAATCACTCAAAGGGCAATCAGGGATTGCAGAGCACAATTATCTCTTTCCAGATAATCCTCCTGGGCTTGAACTGTCTGCCGCCTCGCCAAACTCGATCCGCGCCTCGAACCTTCAGCCGCCAACGTTTTTACGTTCCCCTATCGAAAGCCCTGCACAACCGCGCTAGACTGAATTCATGAATACCGCGATGGCACACCCCATGACCGAATCCCCCCAGGAACGTCTGGCCGCTATCCTGGATAGCCACCAGCCTTCCTCCATTGTTACCGTCAGCCTCAATCCCATCCCCGTCGTCAGCCAATGGTGCAAGGATCACGACTGCAAGCTGGTGGAAATCCAGGAGCAGGATCCCTTTGCGGCACTGGAAGAGATCGAACGGGTGGATATGGCGATCGTGGCCGACCAGCTGGAATATATGAGCCAGCGGGACGGCGAGGCGCTGATGGGCCTGCTGCGAAACCTGCACACCGATTCCATGGTGGCGGTGTACCAGCCCACCCTGGCCCCGCAGAAACTGCGCTGGCCCAGCAATGGCTTCCTGGCACTGGGCTGCCGGGAACAGGGCCACTTCGCCCAGGATGGCCGCGAGCTGAACATCTACAGCTACGATCTGGACAACTACAACTTCGAGCGCAAATGGAACAACCCGCGCTTCTGGGCCAACCCGGAAAACTGGGGCAAGTACTGGTGGTGAACAATCGCCACGGCCGACTGTTTCGTAGGGTGCACTGCGCCTAAGGCAAACTGCACCCTACCTGCGGCCAACCCCATTACACGCCTCTCCCCCCGCAAGCCCGCAACGCCTATTCGCCTGCTTTCTCTGTGAACTCCGCGCCTGCTGTGGTGAAATAGCGCCTTTCCCGCTGAACTTTCCAGCCTCAACTTTGCAACCGACATGATCAGCCAACGTTTTCGCGAAATTCTCTATTTCTGGTGGCGCAACCTCGGGCCCATTTTCCTGGTCACCGCCCCCTTTGCCCTGCTCACTGAAGCCAGCCAGTGGCTGTTTGGCCCCAGTTTTGTTTTCCCGGAAGAAGCCGGCGGCGCCCTGCAGTTCAGCGGCATCAGCCTGGCCATCGTGCTACTCAGTCGTCCGCTGGCGGAAGGGGCGCTGATTGCCCAGCTAGCTGCCGCGCGCACCGGCAAACCGGCAGGGCTGCTACAGTGTCTGGCAGCCGCCTTGCTGGTCTATCCGATGCTGCTGGCCACCTATGCCATCATGGCCGTTGGTGTCTCACTGGGCTGGCTTGCGTTTTTCTTCCCTGCTCTGTGGGTCTACACCCGCCTATGCTTCGCGCCTTTCCTGGTCGTCCTGAAGCGCCGCAATCCCATCGATGCGCTGCGTCAGTCCTTCGCCATGACAGAAGCCCAGCAGTGGCCGCTGCTACTGGTACTGGTACTGGTTTTCCTTGCCTATCTTTTAATGAGCAGCATTCTGGCATCACTGGTCACCGCCGCCGTCAGTCACCCCCAGGCTGCCGCATTGCTGGTGGGCCTGCCGGTAAGCCTGATGAGTGCTCTGGTCAATGTGGCGGTATTCCGCTACTGGGAAATGGCCCTGGATAGCACCACGCACTAGAACAAACACACGAGTGGTGGCGGTAACGTTTTCCCCAGCCACCACTCGTCGCAACCTGCCATTCCCGGATACACCCGACACCTCCCACTGACGTTTTGTCACCGACTTCGACCAAAGCCGCCATGGCAAGTGGCTGTTTTGATGGCATACTGCCCTGAAGAATAAACCAACCGGGGATATGTCGTGCCACAACACACTATGCATCTGAGCTGGAACGCCCACGGCGAGGATCACTACCTCTGGCACCTGGCCGATGGCAATGAAGTTCGTGTGGTGGATGGCCATCATGGCCAGCAGGAATTCATGGAACCGGAAGAAGCCTTTATCGCCGCCCTGGCCAGCTGCCACCTGCTGTCGTTTCTCACCGAAGCGGCCCGCGAAGGCCTTTCCGTGACCAGCTACGACGATGCCCCCGAAGCCATCCTTGGTCAGAACGAGCAGGCAATGATTTATGTGCGGCAGGTATTACTGCAGCCGCTGGTGACCTTCAGCGGCGAACAGCCGGACGCCGGCAAGATCCAGGCCCTGCACCAGCGCGCCCACGAGAAGTGCTTTATCGCCCAGTCGGTGAAGAGTGAAGTGTTGATCGAGCCGAG
>NZ_JABURH010000039.1 GCF_014762765.1 Alcanivorax sp. | reverse complement strand
TTCCCACAGGGTTTCAGATGGGGTTTCGCTGTTAACTGTTCACTCTTAACTGTTAATTCCCCTGCCAGGCTTCCAGGAAGCTGAGGAAGTGCGGATGGCCTTCGGCTTTCAGGTAGTCCTGCAGCAGGGTCAATTCCTGTTCGTAGCCGGTGGGGTCCAGCTCGCCGCGCATCAGCTGGAAGCGCAGGTAGACCAGCCAGGTGTTGAGCACATCGGTCTCGCAGTAATCACGAATACCCTTGAGGTTGCCTTCCTGGAAGGCGTCGAACACCTTGCCGCCGCTCATGCCCATCTTGCCGGGGAAGCCCAGCAAGGTGGCGATCTGGTCCAGCGGGGCGTTGGCGCGGGCGTTGAACAGGGCCAGCTGGTCCATCAGGTCCAGGTGGCGCTGGTGGTAACGGCTCAGGTAGTTGTTCCATTTGAAGCTGGTGTCTTCGTTGCCGGTTTCCCAGTAACGACGGGCCTGCACACCATGCTTGAGGGCACGGTAATGCAGCACCGGCAGATCGAAGCCACCACCGTTCCAGCTCACCAGGTTGGGGGTGAAGCGGTCGATACCGTCGTAGAAGCGCTCGATCAGCTCTTTCTCGGTGCTGTCCTCATCCCCCAGGGACCAGACCTTGACGCCCTGGGTGGAACGCAGCACCACGGAGATGGCGACGATGCGGTGCAGGTGCAGGCGCAGGAATTCGGTGCCGTTTTCCTGGCGGCGCAGGTTGAGCAAGGCACTGGCGGTGTCCTTGTCACTGAGGCCATCCAGATCATAGATGCGGCGCCCGCCGTCCAGGTCGGGGATGGTTTCGATGTCGAATACCAGTACGTTCATTCAGCTCTCCGCTGTTCATGCTTCCCGATTGAGGGAAGCTCTGTGGGAAGCGATGCTCGCATCGGGAAAGATGTGCGGCAGAGGCCTTCTTCACGATGCAAGCATCGTTTCCCACAAAAAATTCATGCCTCGGGCAGCTTCAGGCTCCCTGAAACACCCCGGTGGACAGGTAACGGTCGCCACGGTCGCAGATGATGGCCACGATCACGGCGTTTTCCAATTCTTCGCTCAGACGCAGGGCGCCGGCTACGGCACCGCCGGAGGAGACACCACAGCTGATACCCTCTTCCCGGGCCAGCCGGCGCATGGTGTGCTCGGCCAGGGCCTGATCCATGTCGATGACCCGGTCCACCCGGGAATCATCGTAGATGGACGGCAAGTACTCCTTCGGCCAGCGACGGATGCCGGGAATGGAAGAGCCTTCGGTGGGTTGCAGACCGATGATCTGGATATCCGGATTCTGCTCCTTCAGGAACATGCTGCAGCCCATGATGGTGCCGGTGGTACCCATGGAACTGACAAAATGGGTAACGCCACCCTGGGTATCGCGCCAGATTTCCGGGCCGGTGCTTTCGTAATGGGCCATGGGGTTGTCCGGGTTGGCGAACTGGT
Organism: Alcanivorax sp.; assembly: GCF_014762765.1. Taxonomy (GTDB): domain Bacteria; phylum Pseudomonadota; class Gammaproteobacteria; order Pseudomonadales; family Alcanivoracaceae; genus Alcanivorax. The sequence goes on along the minus strand of NZ_JABURH010000039.1, from coordinate 2,377 downwards.
CCAGCACCCTGCCCTCGCCCCGGGCCTGCATGGCCTGAGCCAGATCGCGGGCCCCTTCCATGCCCTCTTCCTTGCTGACGGAAATCAGCTCGGCGCCATAGGCGGCCATGGCATCGCGGCGTTCCTGGCTCTGGTTGGCGGGCATGATCAGCTTCATGCGATAGCCGCGCATGGCAGCGGCCATGGCCAGGGCAATGCCGGTGTTACCGCTGGTAGCTTCAATCAACGTATCACCGGGTTTGATCTCGCCTCGTGCCTCGGCCTTCATGATCATGTTCAGGGCCGGGCGATCTTTCACCGAGCCTGCCGGATTGTTGCCTTCCAGCTTCACCAGAATGGTATTGGTGGTGTCGCCCGGCATCCGCTGCAGGCGAACCAGGGGCGTATTGCCCACGGTCTGTTCGATGGTTTTATGGTTCATGGCGCGCATTGTACCTAAAGCGGCAACACGCAACACGCTTCATGTACCCGACGACAACCTCGACGCTGGGGGGACAAACACCCATTGGAACGTAGCGCGGCGGAGTAACGCCCGGCAGGGCGGCCCGAAGGGTGAGCAAAGCGAATAACCTTGCTCGCAAGGCGAAGGCAACAATCCGCTGCCGTGCCAGCTGAAAACCCTTCGCCTTGCGGGCAAGGCTCCAACGACTGATGAACCGTAGGGTGAAATAACATTCGGCAACTGGCAGGGTCCGTGGCAGTTGCCACCATCTCGGGCATAATGGGCGAAAACAACAGCAAGAACGGGGATTCATGGTCAACCAAAGCCTTCGCTCACGCCTGATGTTCATGGCCATTCTGCCCGCCCTGATGGCGGCACTGGTGGTGGGCGGCTATTCGCTGGTGAATCGGCTGGTGGATGTGCGCGATACCAATGCCCAACGCCAGCAACTGGTGACCGACAGCTTTGCCGCCCGCCTGGAAAGTACCGCCGCCACCGATACCGCTCGCCAGCAACGGCTGCTGCGACAGTTGCTGGAAGCCCAGGATGTACGTGCCGCCACCCTGGATTTCATCGGTGAGCGCCCTACCCTGCACGCCGGGCCAAGGCTACGCCCGGCGACCGGCATTAATCAGAAAGATGGGCGGCAGCGGCTGGTTACCGATACCAGCTGGCAACTGACCCGGGATATCAACCCCGGGGAGCCGGCCAGACTGACCGTGGAATTTACCCGTCAGGGGGAATACGTCTCCACCCTGGAGGGGCTGATTACCCTGATTCTGGTGATGGTGGGTCTGATGCTGCTGGCCATGGTGCCGGCACTGCGTTTTTCCCGACAGCTGACCAGTCCTATCGGAGAAATGGTGGATGCCGTGCGGCGAATTCGCGATGGCGACCTGAGCATGGCCATTCACACCCAGGCAAAAGGGGAGCTGGCAGAGCTGGAAACTGCCCTGCGTCAGATGGTGTCGGCTCTGGCGGATGCCCAGACCGAATTGCAGCAGAACGTGGATCAGGCCACCCAGGACCTGCGTGAAACCCTGGAAACCATCGAGATCCAGAATATCGAACTGGATATGGCCCGCAAGGAGGCGCTCAAGGCCAGCCAGATCAAGTCGGAATTCCTGGCCAACATGAGCCACGAAATCCGCACCCCGCTCAATGGCATCATCGGCTTCACCAAGCTGCTGGAGAAGTCCTCCATGAGTCCCCGCCAGCAGGATTATCTGGGCACCATTCACAAGAGTGCCGATTCGCTGCTGGCGATCATCAATGACATCCTGGATTTCTCCAAGATCGAGGCGGGCAAGCTGTCCCTGGATCACACCCCGCTGAACCTGCACGACTTGATCGAGGACGTGCAGACCCTGCTCGCCCCCATGGCCCAGGAGCGGGGCCTGGAGCAGGCTGCCATCATCTACTCCGATGTACCGGTGAATCTGCTCGGCGACCCGCTGCGTATTCGCCAGGTACTCACCAACCTGCTCAGCAATGCCATCAAGTTCACCGAACAGGGCTCGGTGGTGGTGCGTGCCATGCTGGAGGAAGACCGTGGCGCGGAGGCCATCATCAAGCTGACGGTGACAGACACCGGCAATGGCCTGAGCCCGGAAGCCCAGAAAAACCTGTTCAGCGCCTTTACCCAGGCAGACCAGAGTGCCCGTCGCCAGGAAGGCGGCACCGGCCTGGGACTGGCCATCAGCAAACGTCTTGTGGAAGGCATGGGCGGCGAGATCGGTATCGACAGCAGCGAAGGCCAGGGCTCCACTTTCTGGTTCACCCTGCGTGCTGAACGTGATCCGAAACAGCGCCCTTCCCCCCATCTGGAGCACTTCCGGGGCCGCACTGTCACCTTGGTGGAGACCGATGAATATGGCCGGCTGGGGCTGTATCACATGCTCAGCCACTGGCAGATGCGCATCAACGAATACCACA
>NZ_JABURH010000136.1 GCF_014762765.1 Alcanivorax sp. | reverse complement strand
AGATCCGCTCCTACAGCGGCTTCGTAGATACCCGGGGGATAACATGCAGGTCAAACATCGTCACATTCCTGTTATCTACCGTCATTACCCTGTGTAATCCTCTTTGCCTGTCCCGCCCCCGCCTATGGAAGACAAGCTCTACCTGCTGCAACGACATCTACCCGAGCTTCTGCACCTGGATGCACTGATTCGTCATGGTGAACGCCACCTGCGAGTGTCCACGGTTCATGAGGTCCCCATGGGCGAGTTGTCGCTGCCGGTGCGGGTGATCGAAATGGGCAGCTCCTCGCCCGGGGTGCCGGTGATCGGTTTTTTTGGCGGAGTGCATGGCGTGGAGCGGATCGGTAGCCAGGTGCTGATGTCCTGGCTACACAGTCTGATTCATCGTTTGCAGTGGGACGACCAACTGCACCGGCGGCTGGAGCAAGTGCGGCTGGTGTTCATGCCGATGATCAATCCGGGCGGTATCTGGAAGCGCACCCGCAGCAACCCCAATGGCGTGGATCTGATGCGTAACGCCCCTATTGATGCCATGGGCCGGGTCCCGTTTCTGGTGGGCGGACACCGCATCAGCCGCCATCTGCCATGGTACCGGGGGAAAAGTGGCGACCCCATGGAACCGGAAGCTCAGGCCGTGGCTCGCGTGGTACGTGAAAAGCTGATGCCGGCGCCTTTTTCCATGAGCCTGGACTGCCACAGCGGCTTTGGCCGACGCGACCGGATCTGGTGCTGTTACGCCCGCAGCCATCGCCCCATTCCCCATATCGGCGAGGTCTTCCGGCTCAAACAGCATTTCGAGGACACTTACCCTCACCATCATCCCTACCTGATCGAGCCACAGTCAGTGAACTACACCACCCATGGTGATCTGTGGGACTACCTTTACGACGACGCCCAGGAGCGGGCACCGCATCACACCTTCCTGCCGTTTACCCTGGAAATGGGCTCCTGGCTATGGGTGCGCAAGAACCCGCGGCAGATGCTGGATTTCTTCGGGTACTTCAACCCGGTAATCGGCCACCGCCATCACCGGGTACTGCGTCAGCACCTGCCCCTGTTCGAGTTTCTCACCGCCATGACGGCCAACGCCGGCAACTGGCTGCCCACTACCCGGGAGAAACCGGCACTGACCCGGCAGGCGATTGCCCACTGGTTCGGGGATGCTGACTAACCGCTGGTCTTGTGCAAAAGCGGCCCCTCTGCGCACATCGGATACGCCAGAAGCCATTCATGGCCCCGACCTTGCAACAGAAAAGCCCATTGGGTCCGCCGCCCGGCTGACTTACACTTTGCCAAACGCCTCGATAAGGACACACCATGAAAGCCCTGATACTTGCCCCCCTGGCCCTGCTGGCCGGCTGTCAGCATCTCAATTACCAACCACCGACCAGTGGAGATACCGCCCAGGTTACCTTCACCAGCAACAACACCGCCGCTCAACCGGTGGTCTGTGTGCCCGGCAAGGGCTTCAAGTCAACGGAATACGCGCTATCGCAAAACCCGGTAAGCGGTGGGGCTCTGGACGATTTACTGAAAACCATGAAGAAAAGCCCCCAGGTCACTACTACTGTCGACATTGCCCCCGACACCCGTATCGGCGTCATCTATAACCGCCGCCAGGCTGACAATAGTCGTGACCGCTGCAAAGTGGCACTGCAGTTTGCCCCCCAGGCAGGCGGTGAATATCAGGCGCACTTTGTCCATGAGAACGATCAATGTGGTTTGTCACTGAAAGATGCCAGCGGCTCCAGTGTGGATGCCGTGCTTATTGACTGGCAGTGCCCATAATATGCGCACCAATGCGGTGCGCAGCACCAATTTCGCGCACCGCATCGCCTGTTTCCCCTTTGTTAAACCCCCATTCCGCCCTCTAGCAATCATCAACTCACTGTTTTATATAAACAAAAAATAGTTGGCACGCTCTCTGCAATAATTCTTTCGAGCCGAAAAGGCGGTGCGTCACCAGCGCACATTGAACGAATTAGACTTGTTAAGAGGGTTGCACATGAAAAACGTATTTGGTCTGAAGAAAACCGTTTTGGCCGCTTCCATTGTGGCTGCGAGCCTGGCCCCGGCCATCGCTGCTGCAGAAGTCAGCGGTACCCTGGGTGCTTCCAGCCAGTACTTGTGGCGTGGTCAGCAGCTGACCGACGGCGCTGCGGTATACGGTAGCGTTGACTACTCCCACACTTCCGGTCTGTACGCTGGTGCCTGGGCATCTTCTGAAACCGACGACACCGAGTACGACCTGTATGCCGGTTTCGGTGGCGAGATCGAAGGTCTGAGCTACGACATCAGCTACATCGACTATAATTACACCGCTGGCGGCACTGCAGGCGACAACCCTGCATCTGGCGCTGACTTCCAGGAAGTACACTTGGGTGTAGGCTTTGCCGGCCTGAGCGCTGACGCCTTCATCGGTGTAGGCAACTCCGGCAAGGGCGGTGATGAAGATTACGAAAGCGACTACTTCGCTGTGGGTTACGGCTACGACAAGTACTCCGCCACCGTAGGCTTCTACGACTTTGAAGCTGATGACAGCGACTACACTCACGTGGATCTGGGCTACGCCGTTACCGATCAGTTCACCTTCACCCTGTCCAAGATCGTTGATCAGGAAGAAGACAACACCTACGACGACGACCTGGTCATGAGCGTTTCTTACGAGTTCGCGCTTTAAGTACCAAGAAAACGGGCGGCCCATGCCGCCCACGGTTTAACGCCGCGGGGCTCTCCCTGGTCCTCGCAAACACGCAAGCAACCCCGCGGCGTCTTTTTACTTTCCTCGCAACATCGCCATGCTCCAGGCAACACGCCTAATCCGTGGTTATCCTCCCGTAGAGAAGTACACGACCAGTGCATCATGATCAGATACCGGTGCTACCCCTTGGCTTCCATACAGACTTTGATAACGGCCCGCATTGCCACGGCTTGCCGCCATTCTGCTGACAGACGTTTCCAAATTCGGTGACACCCAGATATGGTCCAGCGCCTGCGGTCGGCAACGGTGACGAAAGCTGTAACGTTGGCGCTTCGGTAGCAATTTCCACAGATTGAACAGACCGGATGCAGCAAAACGCTCATAGCTGTCGGAAAAGCGCCCGGCATCCCAGGCGGTGTTGAAGTCACCGGCCACCACCAACGGGCCGTCCTGCTCGGCGGCCCAGTTAGCCAGCAGTGCGGCCTGGCTCTGTCGTTTCTCATGGACCCGGGGCTTCTGCAGCCCCCGCGCACTACGCAGGTGCACAACCACCAACTGCAATTGCCGGGGTGCTTGCACCGTCACGCGCAGGGGCGGACGGGAAAACAGTGAGTGGCCGTGAAAACCCTGCTCCGCAAACAGCTGGCCCACCGATGTAATCCGCACTGGCTCCCGATAAAGCAGCCCCACATCCATGCCGGAAGGATCATTGCCCTCTTTCAGTACCACGCGGTAACGCCAGCCTTGCCTGGCAAGGCGTACTGCCAACGCCTCGAGTAATTCTCGATTTTCCGCTTCCTGTACTGCCAGCATATGGGGCGCCTGCAAAGGGCCGGCAATGAAATCAGCCAGCGCCTGTATTCGCTTCTTCAGAACAGCCGCAGAAAGCGGCTTATCCAGCCGGCTGTCTTTGCGGATATCGCGAAGCCGCCACAGGTTCAACGTCGCCAGAGTCCATTCATTCGCTCGCGGGGCGGGAAGACTCCGGGCCGGGGCAAGACCTCGACAATCCGCCGACAACACTGTCGCGGCCAGCAGACATGACAAGATAACCAGAAATCGCATACAGGCAGTCTATGAACGCACAGCGATCCGTAACACCGGAAAAACGCGGAGGTTGGTGTAGGAAAAATAACAAGAATGATGAACAAAAAAAGCCCGCCGAAGAGGCGGGCAAGGGGTATGTGAACAACAACAGAAAACGTCAGGGCCGATAGACCACTTTCAGGTCCGGGGTCACCAGCGATGCATCCAGATAACCGACAAAGTTGCGGTTGCTGCCCACCAGCATAACCATCTCCTGTTCACTGGAGACTTCTCGGGGCGGCATACCCCGGCCGGTAAAAATCATTCTTGCCCAGTAGCTTTTCATCTGCTCGGCACTCTTTCCGAGCACCTGCTGGTAAAAGTCATTTCGAGCTCCCCCCCGTGACGGCAAGTCCAGCGGCTTCACGGAGATACCGGAGACGCGACGGGTTTGCCCATTGAAGATCTGTCGCACTTCATCCTGGGTGAGTGCACCAAGACTGCTGCTGGCAGATACCACCACCACCGGTTCTGCCTGGGCCGCTGTCGACAGCATCAGGAGCAATGAGAACATTATTTTTTTCATGACCATTCCTCCTTAAAACACCAGATCCGCGCTGAGACGAACCACCGTGGCGTGATCATCCTCAAGTTGACCGCCATCGGTCACAAAGAAACCGGAGGTGCTCACCTCACTGTCGGAAAAATCGTAGTAATAGCTGAGCTCCCCTTTCAGGGCGATGGAATCACTTAGGGAATAGCGCAGGCCACCGGTCCAGCTCTTCTGCTGTTCCGCCAGCCCGTTATTCAGGACAGCGGGAAGACTGCGATCCAGGTCACGGGGATTCACTTCTGCCCACGTCACCATGGGCATCCATTTGCCCAGATACTTGCCGACGGTGACGTAGCCGCTTTCACTGCTGGGGTACCAGTTACCGAAATCCAATCGCGCCTTTTCTGCGGAGAAGAACCAGCTGCCGTCATCGTATTGCAGGCCCACGCCAGCGAAGTAGGTGTACACCTCATCAAAGAACAGCCCCAGAATGGGGGGCACCCCGGCTGCTGCCAGATCATCCTGGCTGACCGACACATCCGCAGCACTATAGGCGGCTCTCGCCGTCCAGTTACGCCAGTAGCTGGTAAAGTTCAGGCCGCTCAGATCATCCGCCTGAAACTGGGCATTGGCCACACGCTCTCCGCCATCCACGGTACTGGAACCCCAGAACCCGGAAAGACGGTGCGAAACCGGCCCGGTGGTAAAACGCCAGGACGCTTCTACCGCTTCCATGGTTTTCACCGGCGCCAGCTGATATACCTCAGCCGGCAGGCTGGCCCACGGGTAGGCGTAGCCCACATCGATGTATTGGGAGTGCATGTAGAACGGCGCCACGATACGCCCGGCTTTGACGCTGACAGAGTCACTGACCTGGTAGTCCAGATAGGCCCACTGCAACTCCGCATTGAATTCGTCATCACCGGACGCAAACAGCTGTACCACGGCTTCCGCCCGGTCACTGAGTTTGGCATTGAACTGTATGCCGGCGCGGGTCAGGGAATCGTGGCTCCACTTGTCACTGGCGCCATCGATATAGCTGGCAGAGCCTGAAGTGGTGTCCACCTCGGCCCGGGACATGCCGGCGGAGAGAAAACCATTAATCCGGATCCGCTCACCGGCATCGTTCAGCGTACTGTTAAACTGCTGTTTTTCGAGCTGCTCCAGGCGCTCCTCATAATCCCGCAGTCTCTGCTGAACATCACTTTCCGGAGTCTGGGCCCAGAGCGGGCTTGCACTCAGGGAAGCACCCAGCATTACGGATAATGCCTTTTTCATAGATCCCCCACGCTTTTGCAGTCGTTTTGATTACGCAACAACTACGAATAAAGCATGGCATTATCCGTAAAAAAGAACCGGGTTCAACCGTCAGATTGGGACGCTCGTTTTACCGGGAACACCGCGCAGGCATCCTGACCGCCATTGAGATGAAAGCAGATTTCTACAGTGTCACCGGGAGCCGGGACCTGTGTGAGCTTCATCAGCATCAGATGCCTGTTCCCCGGTGCCAGCACCACGCTCTCTCCGGCCGGGATTTCCAGGTGATGCAGATGCACCATCCTGCGATTACCGTCATCGTCGGTTTTCACATTATGCAGCATGGTGTGGCCGGCAACGGAGGTGCTGACACCAGTGATGGTTACGGCAGCCTCGCCCGTATTGTTCAAGGTCGCATACCCGGCCATGGTTGGCGACACCGGCGGCACCGCGCGCAGCCAGGGGTCGGAAACCGTCAGCTCGGCATAGGCGGGCACGGCAAGGGCCAGCACGGCACCTGCCAGCAGAGCGTTAAAGCAGGCTCTTGGCATCAGTTACCACCTCATCAATGGTGAAATCCGCCGGGTACAGCTTGCGCACCCGACCCTGGTCGTCCAGTAAATAGATATAGTCACTGTGAGTGAACAGGTAATCCTGCTCCTCCTGATCCTTGATAAACACGACTCCATACTGCTTAGCCACCTCCCGGATTTCCGCCAGGCTGCCGGTCAGGCCGATGATATCCGCCTTGAACCAGGGCAGGTATTCCTTCAGGTGCGTTGCCGTGTCACGCTCCGGATCGAAGGTGATAAAGACCGGTTGCACCTGATCCGCCTCACCTGCTTCTTCCAGTTTCCGGTACACCTGGGCCACCCGGGCCAATACCGCCGGGCAGATATCCGGACAATGGGTGTAGCCGAAAAACAGGATGGATACCTTGCCTTTGAGCTGTGACTGACTGAAAGGCTCGCCGTTATGGTCAGTCAGTGTAAACTCACCACCCAGCCTGGTATTCACAGGCAAGTCACTTTCCTGCTTGCCACAGCCGACCACCAGAAGGGTCAGCAACAAAGGCAGGATGTACGGCAGTTTTCGCATGATCTCTCCGGTTGGTATAATCCGCGCCCATTTTGACGCTATTCGAGGGTTAGGCAAGCCAAAGCGGCTTACAACCCAATGATGGAGGTGCCCCTTGGCACGCAAGCTTTTCATTCAGACCCACGGCTGCCAGATGAACGAGTACGATTCCACCCGCATGGTGGACCTGCTCGAATCCAGTCACGGTCTGGAGCCCACCGACAATCCGGAAGACGCTGACGTCTTGCTGCTCAACACCTGTTCGATCCGGGAAAAAGCCCAGGAAAAGGTCTTCCACCAACTGGGTCGCTGGAAAAAGCTCAAGGATGCCAAGCCGGATATGGTGATCGCAGTGGGCGGTTGTGTCGCCAGCCAGGAAGGCGACGCCATCCGTGACCGGGCTCCCTATGTGGACGTGGTATTCGGCCCGCAGACCCTGCACCGCCTGCCCGGCCTGATCACCCAGGCCGCCACCACCCGGAAACTGGCCATCGATGTGACCTTCCCGGAAGTGGAAAAGTTCGACAACCTGCCGGAACCCAGCGTGGACGGGCCCAGTGCCTTCGTATCGATCATGGAAGGCTGCTCCAAGTACTGCACCTTCTGTGTAGTGCCCTACACCCGCGGCGAGGAAGTCAGTCGCCCGGTGCAGCCAGTGCTCAAGGAAATCGAACATCTGGCGGAAATGGGCGTGCGCGAGGTCAACCTGTTGGGACAGAACGTGAATGCCTACCGGGGTGTAGGGGCCGACGGCGACACCCTGGACCTGGCCGATCTGATCCGGCTGATCCGCGACATCGACGGCATTGATCGCATCCGTTACACCACCAGCCATCCGGTGGAGTTCTCCGACGCCCTGATTCAGGTCTATGAGGATGTACCGGAACTGGTCAGCCACCTGCACCTGCCGGTGCAATCCGGCTCGGACCGTATTCTTGCCATGATGAAGCGCAACCACATGGTGCTGGAATACAAGAGCAAGCTGCGCAAGCTCAAGCGCATCCGCCCGGACATTTCCTTCAGCTCCGATTTCATCATCGGCTTTCCCGGAGAAACCGATCGGGATTTCGAAGACACCATGAACCTGATCCACGACATCGGCTTCGACATGTCCTTCAGCTTCATCTACAGCGCTCGCCCCGGCACCCCGGCGGCAGACCTGCCTGATGATGTGCCCATGGAGGTGAAGAAGCAGCGGTTGGCCATCCTGCAACAGCGCATCACCCAGAATGTGCAGGACATTTCCCGCAAGATGGTGGGCAGTACCCAACGCATTCTGGTGGACGGTTTCTCCAAGAAAGACCCGGGCCAGCTCAAGGGCCGCACGGAGAACAATCGGGTGGTTAACTTCCGCAGTGATGATACCGACCTGATCGGCAAATTCGTGGACATCACCATCGACCAGGCCTACAGCAACTCCCTGCTCGGCAGCGACCCGCGCAACCCGGGTTGACCCCGGGTTGCGATTTTACCCGCTAAAGCGCCACCGCCCGACCTATGAACAAAACCGGCCCGGTGGGTCGATCAGCGGGAGAGCCGCCCGGGGGCTCCAGCGTCAGCTCGAACAACTGACCACTCTCCACCCCGCCCACGCGGCTGGCCGGTAACACCAACGGCTCGCCGGGCTGCACCAGGCCCAGGGAACGAGGGCCCAGTGCCGGGTCCGCCAGGGTCCAGAACTGGACACTGCGATTTGCCGGGTACTGACTCTCCGACAGCGGCGTCAGCTGCAAGTCCCCCTGCGCAGACACGGTAACCCTCCAGCCCGGGCTGGCGGCCTCACCCGGTGCCTGCAATACCACGGTATAAACCGGTGCAGGCACCCGTAGCGGCCCCAGCAGAAGCACCACCGCCACCAGCAAGGCAACACTGATGGTGCGCCAGAGCGCCAGGCTCTGCCACAACCACTGCCAGTCAAACCGGCCACGGGCATCCGCCGATGCGGTTTGCCGGGAAATCTCGCGCCATACTCGCGGCGGCAACGGTACCGGTTCCAGCAGCTCTGCCGCCCCCAACCAATGCTCCCGCCAGTGGCCGGCCAGTTGCGCAGCGTCCTCGTCCTCCTCCAACCACTGCTCAATCTTTGCCGACTGCTCACGGGAATGCAGGCCGAGGACATACTCGGCAATCAACAGACGCTGTGCATCAGGCTGTTCCGGAATCATAGTCGCAGACACTCCTGCAGCCCTTTCAAGCCGGATCGAACCCGGCTCTTGATAGTCCCCAGAGGAACGGCCAGGGTTTCGGCAATCTGTTCGTAGGTAAACCCCTGATAGAACGCCATGAGAATGGGGCGGCGGCGATCCATTTGCAGCCCTTGCAGACAGTCAATAATGGCGCGTCGCTGATCCTGCTCCACGGAGCATTGCTCTGGGGAGGGTCCCGGATCAGGCCATTGATCCCCTGGCAGAGGCTCGAACGTATCCCGTCGGGAGCGGTGGTGTTGGTTGATCAAGCGGTATCGCAATAATCCGAACAGCCAGGTCCGCGCGCTACCTCGCTGGCTTTGAAAGCGCCTGGCATTTTCCCAGACCTGAATAAAGGTATCTTGCAAGGCATCCTCAGCCAGGGATGACTCGCCGGTAAATCGGCGCGCCAACGCCAGCATGCGTGGAGCCTCATTGAGATAAAGCTGATGAAATGCCTGCCGGTCTCCACCGGCACATGCCCGCACCAGGGCATTGCCTTCTTCCAGCTCAGCGCGTGAATCGTCCATGAACCTGGGAATCCAGTAAGAAGCGGAATGAAAATGATTCACCAGAGTACGAGAAGAATGTGTCAACAAGAGGAAAACCGGACCGCCGAAGCGGCCCGGTAAAGGGAACCGTAGAAGTGCTCCCCCTTGCTTACTCAGGCGCGCGGCCAAGATCATCCGCAATCAGGGACACCGATTCCGGCGACGACTGCATCCAGGTCAGCGAAGGCGTTACGTCACCACCGGCTGAATCAAGGATATTGTCAAAGCGCAGCACCATGCCCTGGGATTTCTCCGCCACATAGAGGTGCTCGCCATCGAAGGCGATGTCCACAGGATTACCGAGTTGGGTGTTGCCAACCGTATTGTTGTCGCCGTTATCGATATTCACGGTGACATCGGTGATGCCGTCAGCGGTTGAGCCGTTATCCAAGACATACAGCTTGCCGTCGGTGGGATTCGCACCGCTGCCCACATCCGACAGTATCAGCTGGTCGGTTTCCGCCACATACACAATGCCGTGCAAATTGGTCGGGGCAGCAAATGCCACACCCGCCTCAGCAGGGGTAATTATGCGGTCAGGACCGGCACTGCCACGTGCCGTGCTGTAGCTGTCAAAGACCGCTACCGTGCCATCAGTGAGGGCCACGAAGAGCTGATCGGCATCAGGGTCATAATCCAGATCCCAGGGTGCTACGGACAGGCTGGTCGTGAACAGTGGAGCGGCATCGCCACCGGCCTGGGCGCCGAATACCCGCACCGACGGGCTACCGTTATCAGTGACCAGCACCCAGCCCAGCGAGTCCTCCACATCAAAGCCTTTCGGCGACATCAGCCCGGTGCTCGCGCCTTCAATCACCCGGTCACGACTCAGAGAAAACATCTCGCCATCGCGATCCGTAGCCAGGCGGTTGATCACAGCCAGGCCAGTGTCGTAGGTAATGTAGGCATCACCCAACTGGTTGAATGCCAGGCTTTCGCGATCCTGGTTTGTGGAAAAACCACGCTGCATGGCGCCAAGATCCAGATCCAGTACCACCACATCTGGGTCACCCGGGGCTGCCGGCGGATTACTGGTTACCGCAACCCCGGTGAAGGTGGTCCCGGCGATATCAATATCGGAAAGGCCCGGTTGCAACTCGGACTCGTTAATAATGGCCAGTGATTCCGGTTTGATGCTGTCGACGACCCGGTTCGGCGCAATATCCCCGGAACCGCCAGAAAATACGTTGCGGTAAACCAGAATGGCATCGTTGGATTTTTCCGCGATGTAAACCGTGTTGCCGTCCAGCACCAGGTCCACTGGATTACCCAGCTTGGTCGCCGGGCCGGCCAGGGTCCGCGCAGGCGTCACCGTGCCATTGGCCGTGGACGCATTGTTGATCACATATAGCTGGCCATCATCTGCCACGGCTGCGTCACCCACATCGCTGACCACCAGAGTGTCCGAGTCGGCCCGATAGGCGATGCCGTGCATATTAGACACCGTGCCTGCCGTATCCGGGGTAATCACCCGGGCAGGAGTCGACATGAAACCACCTGCAACGTAGTCATCCACCACCATGACCGTGCCATTGGTCATGGCCAGGAACAGACGATCCGCCGCTTCGTCGTAGGCCAGATCCCAGGTATTTCCCGACAGGGACGTACTGGCCAGAGGCGTCGCGCTTGCCCCCGCTGCCGTGCCGAAGACTTCCACACTGTTGCCACCGATATTAGCTGCCATTACCAGCCCGGCTTCATGGGCGATGGCAATCCCTTTAAGCGTCATGGAACCCGGTGCAGCGACACTACGGTCCAGAGTAGGCACCGCCGCAGAGCCATCTGTTCTCTCAGCCAGCTGGTGCAGAACCTGTAACGTGCTGGGGGCACCGGCACTGTCGTTGGCGGCGTAGAGATTGCCCAACAGGTCCAGCGCAATGCCTTCATTGGCATCAGCATTGAAAGTACCCTGCACCTCCAGCCGCGCGTCCAGACGATCAATTTGACCGGCGTTAGCACCACCATTGTGCATCACCAGTAATGACGGGCCCTGAGCCACACCGGGTACATTGATTCGGGAACGGTCGCTGTTATTTCCCCCACAGGCTGCCAGCGTTATCGCAACGGCCAATGGCGACAGCCACAGTAAACCTTTGCCATTCACATTCATGTCATCTCTCCTTGGATAGCGATACCGGCTTGGTGCCGGTCAGTCAGGACAACCGGGTCCTGTTTCTGATACCGCCCCCACGCGGAGATGGATGTAACAGCGCGTAATGATTCTCGATTAAAACGTAGCCGGATCAAAGATCTTGCCCCCCAAGCCGGTTGTCCGACACCCCGACATCAACGCTTGCGGCCCGCCACCTTACGGGGCTAGGCTGCGCAGGTGATTTTTCTTCCCCGGCAACACGCTTCGGGGTATTCTGAAACTCTCTGCAACAGCCCGAGGGGCCACGTTTTCCATCTTGGACACACCACTCGCTTCCCAGCACATCAGCCTCGAACCCAACGATTCCCGTCGCCTGGCCAGTCTCTGCGGCCACCTGGACGAGCACATCAAGCAGATTGCCCAGCGCCTGCATGTGGATATCCACAATCGTGGTAACCAATTTCATCTGGCAGGACCCGCCTCATCCGTGGAAGCCGCCGGGGCCATTCTTAACGAGTTGTATGAGCAAACCGGCGATGGTACCGAGCTGACTCCGGAGATGGTGCACCTGCATCTGCAGCAGTCCAACGTGGCCGACCATGCTGCAGGAAAAAACACCGACAACACCGTGGCTTTTCCCAGTGATGAGGTGGTGATACGCACCAAACGGGTACGCATCAAGCCCCGCGGAGCCCACCAGCGTGAGTACGTAAAACAGGTGCGCAAATACGATATCAATTTCGGCATCGGTCCGGCCGGCACCGGCAAGACCTGGCTGGCGGTAGCCTGCGCGGTGGACGCACTTGAGAAAGCCGAAATACAACGCATCCTGCTGGTGCGCCCGGCAGTGGAAGCCGGTGAAAAGCTGGGCTTTCTGCCCGGGGACCTGGCGGAAAAAATCGATCCCTATCTACGCCCCCTCTACGACGCCCTCTATGAAATGCTCGGCTTCGAAACCGTGGCCAAGCTGATGGACCGGATGGTGATTGAAGTGGCTCCGCTGGCCTACATGCGCGGGCGCACGCTGAACAACAGTTTCGTGATTCTGGATGAAGCCCAGAACACCACCCCGGAACAGATGAAGATGTTTCTCACCCGCATCGGTTTCGGGACCCGGGCAGTGATCACCGGGGACGTGACCCAGGTGGATCTTCCCCGTCACCAGCGCTCTGGCCTGGTGAATACTCTGGAAGTGCTGGACGGGGTAAAAGGGATCGGGGTGACCCGGTTCGACAGCCGCGACGTGGTTCGCCACCCGCTGGTACAACGTATTGTAGAGGCCTACGACCGCCATGAACGGGATACCGACACCCAGCGTTGATATCCAGTGGGCCAGCGACGCCCCGGACGCCCCTGACGAATCCCGGTTATGCGACTGGGTTCGCCATGCAGCACAGGTAGCTGGCGGCGTAGTGGGGGATATCACCCTGCGTATCGTCGATGAAGACGAAATCCGCACCCTCAACCGGGAATACCGCGACAAGGACAAGCCCACCAATGTGCTGTCCTTCCCCTTCGAAATGCCCGAAGGCCTGCCCGAAGATGCCATGGAGCCGCTGCTCGGCGACATCATCCTGTGCGCGCCGGTAGTTCGCCGGGAAGCCATAGAGCAGAACAAGACCCTGGAAGCCCACTGGGCCCACATGGTCACCCACGGTGTGCTGCACCTGCTGGGGTACGATCACATTGATGACGAGGACGCGCAGATCATGGAAGCCATGGAAATCCGCGCCCTGAACGAACAGGGTTTTGCCGACCCTTACCACCTTGAGAACAATACGGAGCTTCACCCCTGATGTCGGACGATTATTCGGATAACGGTACCAGCCGAAGTTGGTTGGAGCGTGTCGGCCAGTTTTTCTCCTCCACGCCCGGAGACCGGAGCGAGCTACTGGACCTGATGCGCTCCATGCGCGATTCGCACATTATCGACGGGGACACCCTGGGCATTATCGAAGGCGCGGTCTGTGTGGCGGACATGCAGGTGCGCGAAATCATGATTCCCCGCTCCCAAATGGTCAGCATCAAGGCCAGCTCCGACCCTCGGGATTTCCTTCCCACCATCATCGACTGCGCCCACTCCCGTTTCCCGGTGCTCGGCGACGACCCGGATGAAGTGATCGGCATCCTGCTTGCCAAGGATCTGCTACCGTTAATCCTTGAACCGGCCCGCATGGAACGTTTCGCCATCAAGGATCATATCCGCTCTGCTATGGTGGTTCCCGAGTCCAAACGGCTGGACTCACTGCTGCGCGAATTCCGTATCAGCCGTAATCACATGGCCATTGTGGTCAATGAATATGGCGGCGTGGCCGGGCTGGTTACCATTGAAGATGTCCTGGAACAGATCGTCGGTGAAATCGAGGACGAACACGACGTGGAAGAAGAGGACTACCTGATCAAGGACCTGGACGACCACGAGTACACTGTCAAGGCGTTGACGCCTATCGACGATTTCAACGAACACTTCCACTGCCAGTTCAGCGATGAGGAATTCGACACCATCGGCGGGCTGGTGATGCAGAAATTCGGCCGACTACCCGGCCGCGATGAAAGTGTGGAACTGGATGGCTATCTCTTCACCGTACTCAGCGCCGACGGCAGAACAATAAGATTGCTGCGGGTCACACCGCCGGGGGAAAACCACAATGCCACTGCCACAGAGGCCGAAAGCTGACAGCCTTACCACCCTGTTGAAAGCCCCCTGGGTAATGGCAGTGATTGCCCTTAGCCTGTTGCTGGGCGCCCTGCTCAACCCGGCACAGGCGCCTCAGCCAGCACTCAGCTGGTATGCGGCCAGTGGCCTGAAAACCCTGGAATGGAATAACTACCTGTCCTGGCTGCGCTTCAACGGGCGCGGCAAACTGGCCGGCCAGTTGGAACAGCAGCTGACCAATGGCGACAATCATGCCTACAGCGCCGCGCTGCTATCCACCGGCTTCGTTAAAGACAGCGACCAGCGCGCCAGGGACTTCTGGTCCCCGGCCCAGATAGAAAAGTGGAAAGCCCTGCGCCAGCATGTGCCCGGCCAGCTCGCCACCAGCAACCTTTACCGCTGGGGGCTGGCCGACAGCCACCCCCGTCCGGCCCGCTTCTTCACCGCACCACTCACCGGCGCCCCCCTGTGGCTGACGTCTCTCACCGTACTGCTGCTGTTACCGCTGGCACCATCGCTCGAACGCCACTTGGGCCATGGCCGGGTGCTGACACTCTGGCTGCTCGGCTGCCTGCTGGCCGGGGCCGGCTACCTGCTACTGGCCCGAGCGGGACAAATGCCTTTCCATGGTGCTACTGCTGCGCTGATGGTCTGGTACGGGGCCTTCCTCGGCCTGCAGGGCTGGCGCACCACACTCTCCATCCGGCTACCCGGCAAGGCGTGGACAGCGATTTCCCTGCCCACCCCGGCCTTGGCGGCAATTCCGCTGGCACTACTCGGCATACTGGCCTGGCAAAGTCAGCCGGCCATGGCCAATCTGGCCGCCGGCGTGCTGGCGCTTGCTGGCGGCATCCTGCTGGTACAGGTTATGGGGCCGGCGGAACCCTCCCAGGACGTCGAGACCGTCACCCCTGATGCAACGACCCAGCAAGCGCTGCAACGAGGCTGGGATGCCCTGGGCCGCCTGCAGGTGGAGGCCGCCGTTGATACCTTTCAGCACGTGCTGGAGCAGCAACCGGATCACTTTGACGCTCTTACCGGCCTGTTCACTGCCCACCGCATGGGTCAGAACACCGACGACTGGCTCCACATCGCCCACCGCCTGTTTACCCACCCGGCCGTCGAAAAAGGACAGCCGCAGCAGATTGCCAGTTGCTGGCAGCAGTTCCGCCAGCAGCAGGGGACCGAACTGCCCGCGCAGATTGGCTGGCCTCTGGTGACAACCCTGACCCGGGCCGGCGACTTTGCCCAGGCAGAAGCACTGGCCGCCAGCCTGGATCACCACGACACCCGCAAGCCAGCCCTGCTGGCCCTGCGCGAGGCGTTACATCGGGAAGGATTAGGGCATCGGGCCAAGGCGTTGGAGGTGTAGCTCCAAGCGACAGCGGGGCTGGGCCGTGCGCCCTGCCCGCGCTCAACGGAACAATCCGGGTTGTGAGTATCGTTGCCGGCGCGATTGTCTGTAGGAGCACCGCTTGAGGTGCGAACCGAGTGTGGCGGGGCAACAGAGGGCGGCGTCAGCCGTTCTTTCTAAAACCTGTCGAACCCTGAGATTCCTGATCGCCCTGCGGTCGATTTCCGCGCAAGCGCGGTTCGCGGCTCAAGCGCCGCTCCTACAGCGGCTTCGTAGAAATGACAGAACACGAGGAGCTTCCTGAAGCTGCCGACCAACCAACGTAGCTTGTAGCTCGTACCTACCCCCACGCCTCCCGGTAGTCCACCACCTGCTTGCGCAACTTGGCATCCCGACACTGGCTTTCCACAAAACGCAGGTACTGTTCCGCCTTGCCGGCCAGCCCGAATTGCTCGGCGAGAATCTTTGCCAACAACAGATAGGCGTCACCCAGCTCGCTGAAATCCGGGTGCCGGTCGTGCAGATCCTTGAGCAGCGCCACTGCCACTTTCGGTTCCCGCTCATGGATACCACGGGCCAGTGCCAGACGCAGGGAAGGCGATGCCGGCAGCCAGGCGGGCTCCGCTTCTCGCTGACGGGCCAGCAACGCCAGCGCCTCGGACCAGGCGCCAGACACCACCAGCCTCTCCAGATAGGCCGGAGCAACGGCACGACGCTCATCGTCTTTGTCGGTCATGGCCAGAAGGCGGTCATAGCGCTGCCAGTCTGTCACCGTGGCCTTTTTGTTCTTCAGGCTTTTGGCTGTGCTCAACAGCACCTTGTCGAAGCGCCCGGCACAGAGCTGTAGCCATTGGCGCCGCTCTTCCAGCGGTACGGTGACTTTCTTTGCGCCCTGATCCAGCCCCCAAAGACGGCCATGACGGGCCAGGATATCGCCGCACAGGCAGGCCAATGCCAGCCACCAGAGTGCCGCCAGCGCACCGGCCACCCCCTGAGCCAACGGCAGCGGCATCACATCCACCGCCACTGCCACCAGCCCTACCCCCAGCAGCCAACCCAGCGATGCCAGCAGCGCCGCCACCGCATAATCCCGGGGCGCCGAAAACACATAGGCCAAGGCCGCCGCATAAGAACCGGGTTCCGCCCCCTGTACCTGGATGGCCAACCAGAAGGCCGGCACCAGCAACAGGCCCAGCGCCCCGGTCAGCAAGCCCGCCGGCACCGACACCATCACCAACACAAAGCCGGCAGGAACCATCACCAGCAGGGGCGGCACTGCCTGCAGCAACGCTGCCTTCCAACCCGCCATATCAGACAGGCAATCCCAGCCCGGCACGGAGATTTTCCGAGCCTTGGCAGGATGGCTGCGCAGGGTCATTATCGCCCGGGCAAAACCCCAGGCTGGCAGCCCTCCCAGCAGTGCCACCGGCACCATCACCGGCAAGGGCGGCACCAACGCCGCCAGAACAGCCCACAGCAACAGTACGGGTAACAGCACAGGGGTAAACGGGTAACGAAAATAACGATCCAGTTGCCGCCACAGCGGCCCGGCCGGCCCCTGCTCACTACTCTCGACTTCCTGGTTGCAGAGCAGACAGCGTGCGTCTGTCAGGCTGCCTTCCCGTCCCTCCACACATTGCTGACACAGATGCAATCCATCATGACTGCAATACCATAGTGCCTCCGTCCCCGGATGGTACTTGCAATAGCGATTCACTATGATGCTCCCTGACCAAAGAAAGCGGTCTTGTTGTTATTGGCGTACTGGCAGGAAGGTGAGTGCGACAAGTTTCAAGTTGCAAGTTGCAACGCGCCACATGATTTTGGGCTTTTCCAGCGAAGGAAGCCGCGCGCCATTCGCTTGAACGCGGCCGGTGCATATAAAAACCGATACCCGAGTTCGCGTTGAAACTTGCAACTTGAAACTTGCCGTTCCCCGTCCCGTCAAATCAACAATGCTGCCTGATACTTTATTCGTATTATTGCACAGACTCTAGCGGTAACCGCCCAGCGGAGTGGCCGCCACCATGAAACGAGGAATTCCATGCGCCACCGTCTGCTGGCCCTGATTGCCGGCCTGCTGTTCCCACTTGCCTTCGCCCCCTATGACCTGTGGCCACTGCTGTTCGTCAGTGTGGCCGCCGGCTTCTGGTGCCAGCAACAGGCCAGCTCCGGCAAGGAAGCCTTCCTGCGCGGCTGGCTCTATGGCCTTGGTATGTTCGGTTTCGGGGTGTCCTGGGTGCATGTCTCCATGAACGACTATGGCTACATGCCGTTATGGATGGCGATTCCCTTCACCGCCATTTTTGCCGCCTTTCTGGCGTTGTTCTACGGCCTCACCTTTTCCCTGAGCTGGCGCCTGGGGCGTTCGGCCCTGGTGTTTGCCGGTATCTGGCTGCTGCTGGACTGGCTGCGTGGCTGGCTGCTCACCGGCTTCCCCTGGCTGTATGCCGGCTACGCACTGATAGACACGCCGCTGGCCAGCCTGGCGCCACTGGGAGGTGTCTGGCTGCTTACCCTTGCCACGGTGTTGCTCAGCGCCACCCTGATCCAGCTGCGCCAGCCCGGCACACTCCGCTGGGTAGCCGCCGGTCTGTCGGTGCTGGTGCTGATCACCGCCGCTGCCGGTCACTTGCTGACGTTCACCCATGCCAACGGCCCGCAGCAAAAGGTGGCACTGGTGCAAGGCAATATCCCCCAGGATCTGAAGTGGCAGATTTCCATGCGCGGCGAGACCCGCCGCATCTACCATGAACTGACCCGGGACATCCCCGCCGACACCTTGGTACTGTGGCCGGAATCGGCCATGACCGAGTTCTACCAGACCATTACCGATTTCATCGAGGATGAAGGCAACCAACTGGCAGACCGTAACGGCGCCCTGATTACCGGCATTCCCTGGCGCAGCGTCAGCGACGCGGGCATTACCTATCGCAACAGCATCGCGGCCATTCCCCTGCGTGACAGTGACGGCGGCAACGAGCGGGTCTACCACAAACAGAAGCTGGTGCCCTTTGGCGAATATGTGCCCATGCAGTCACTGATTCGCGGTCTGATTCCCTTCTTCGATCTGCCCATGTCCGGTTTCACACCAGGCGACCCCAGTCAGCCAAACCTGACGGTGCTGGGCCATACCGTGGCTCCCTTTATCTGCTACGAGATTCTCTACCCGCAACTGGTGGCCAGCCGCAGCCATGATGCGGATGTGCTGGTGACCATCAGCAATGACGCCTGGTTCGGCACCTCCGCCGGCCCACTTCAGCATTTCCAGATGGCCCGTTTGCGGGCCCGGGAAACCGGCCGCTGGCTGCTGCGCGGCACCAACAATGGCGTCACTGCCGTTATCGACCACCAGGGCCGGATCGTGGACGCCCTGCCCCAGTTCGAGCGTGATGTGCTTTACAGCCATTACCAGCCACGTACCGGTATCACGCCATTCATGGCCCTGGGCGTCTGGCCCTGGCTGGCGCTCTCGGTACTGCTGCTGCTACCCGCCATGCTGGGAAGGAAGAAGAAACAGCCCTCATATAACATTAAAGAATAAGCTTATTCCAAATTTGACTTTGGTCTGATTCCCTTCTATAACTGTGCATGAACGCTGCCCAGTGACAGGAGGGAACACCCATGTCTCGCCCAATCGTTAAAGCCTTTTTCGACAACGACACCAACACCGTCAGTTATGTGGTGACAGATCCGCAAACCCGGCACTGTGCCATTGTGGATTCGGTGCTGGACTACGACCCCAAAGCCGGGCGTACCCGCCATGACAGTGCCAGCCAGATTGTGGCCTACGTCAAACAGGAAGGCCTCACCGTAGACTGGTTGCTGGAAACCCATGTGCATGCGGATCACCTTTCCGCCGCACCCTGGATCCAGGAACAAGTGGGCGGCAAGCTGGCGATCGGTGAACATATCCGCACCGTGCAGAATACCTTCGGCAAGATCTTCAACGCCGGTACCGAGTTCGCCCGTGACGGCCGCCAATTCGACCACCTGTTTACCGATGGCGAGACCTACCAGGTCGGCAACCTCCAAGCCCGGGCCATCCACACCCCCGGCCATACCCCGGCCTGCATGAGCCATGTGATCGGCGATGCAGTTTTTGTGGGCGACACCCTGTTCATGCCGGACTATGGCACCGCCCGCTGTGACTTCCCCGGCGGTGATGCCCGCACCCTGTACCAGTCCGTACAGAAACTACTGGCCCTGCCAGACGACACCCGCATGTTCCTCTGCCACGACTACCTGCCGGACAGCCGCAGCGAATTCCAGTGGGAAACCACCGTGGGCGATCAGCGTCGCCACAATATCCACGTGCACGAAGGCGTTTCCGAGGAGGAGTTCGTCAGCATGCGCGAAAAACGCGATGCCACCCTGGATATGCCGCGGCTGATTCTGCCTTCGGTGCAGATCAATATGCGCGCCGGCCACCTGCCTCCCGAGGAAGACAATGGCGTTAGCTACCTGAAAATTCCGCTGAACGCACTGTAAGAGGCGATGACCATGACACCGACTCTGTGGGACGTAGTTGTGATCGGCGGCGGTGCTGCCGGCATTGCGGCGGCGGCCAGCCTCCTCAAGCGCAAGCCGCACCTGTCCGTGGCCATCGTGGAGCCCAATGACCGGCACTTTTACCAGCCCGCCTGGACCCTGGTGGGTGGCGGTTGTTTCAACCCGGCCAATACCTGCAAAGCCACCGGCAAATTGATTCCCAACGGAGCCAAGTGGTTGCGCACCCGTGTTACCAGCCTGCAGCCGGAACACAATCAGGTAACCCTGGAAGATGGCCAGTCCCTGAGCTACCAGTTTCTGGTAGTGGCACCGGGTCTGGAGCTGAATCTTGGCGCCATAGCGGGTCTGGAAAACAGCCTTGGCAAGCATGGTGTGACCAGCAACTATCTGTTTGAACTGGCGCCCTACACCTGGGAATGCGTGCAACAACTGAAACGTGGCCGGGCGCTTTTCACCCAGCCGCCCATGCCCATAAAGTGCGCCGGGGCGCCGCAGAAGGCCATGTACCTGTCCTGCCACCACTGGGAAGAAACCGGCACCCTGGGCAACATTGATGTGCAGTTCCATAATGCCGGCGCCGTACTGTTCGGCGTGGCGGATTTTGTGCCGCCACTGATGGAATATGTGAAGCGCTACAACGCCAATCTGAATTTCAATAGCACCCTGATCGCCGTGGATGGCCCGGCCCGCGAAGCCACCTTCCGGCGCACCAATGGCGATGGCACCAGCACCGACCACACCGAGCCCTTCGACATGCTGCATGTGGTACCGCCGCAACGGGCCCCACAGTTTGTGCGCGACAGTGAGCTGGCCAACGAGACCGGCTGGGTCGCCGTGGACGAAGCCACCCTGCAGCACCCCCGTTTTGCCAATGTATTCAGCCTGGGCGATGCCTGCGGCGCCAGCAATGCCAAAACCGCTGCTGCCGTGCGCAAGCAGGCGCCGGTTGTCGCGGAAAATCTTTGCGCTGCGCTGGAGAATCGAGCGCCGACCGCCCGCTATGAAGGCTATGGCGCCTGCCCGCTGACCGTGGAAAAAGGCAAGGTCGTGCTGGCCGAATTTGGCTATCAGGGCAAACTGCAACCCAGCTTCCCGCTCGACCCCACAGTACCGCGCAGCAGTATGTGGTGGCTGAAACGTCATGCCATGCCAAAAATCTACTTCGAGCTGATGCTAAAGGGCCATGAGTGGCTGGCCAGGCCAGGCAAACTCTAACGCGTGACACAACAAGGGATGGCAAGATGAAACTGCCTGCCTGGTTGGGCGCCGCCCAGTGGCTGCCCCACTACAACCGCGAGACCGCTGCCCGGGATAGCGTGGCAGCGGTGATCGTCACCATCATGCTGATTCCCCAGAGCCTGGCCTACGCCATGCTCGCCGGGCTGCCACCGGAAGTCGGTCTCTACGCCAGTATCCTGCCACTGGTTGTCTATGCCCTGCTCGGTTCCAGCCGTACCCTGGCGGTGGGCCCGGTGGCGGTAGCCTCGCTGATGACCGTTGCTGCAGCCAGTCAGGTAGCCACGGCCGGCAGTCAACAATACCTGGCAGCCACTGTCATTCTGGCTTTTCTGTCCGGCACCATTCTTATGGTGATGGCTCTACTTCGACTGGGCTGGATTGCCAATCTGTTATCGCACCCAGTGGTGAGCGGCTTTATCAGTGCCTCCGGCCTGCTGATTGCCGCCAGTCAGCTCAAGCATCTGCTGGGAATCCCCCTGTCGGGCCATAACCTGGTGGAGCTTGGCCGATCGCTAACACAGCATTTTCCCCAAACCCATTGGCCTACCGTGGTACTCGGTGCGCTGGTGACGGCCTTTCTGTTCTGGGTGCGCAAGGCACTCAAGCCGTTACTGCAAAAACTCGGCTTCAATGCCTTCTGGTCCGACCTGGTGAGTAAAGCAGGACCTGTCATCGCCGTACTCGGCTCCACCCTGGCCGTGGCCATGCTGGAACTGGATAGCGGCGGCATGGCCATTGTCGGTCATATTCCCAAAGGCCTGCCCGCATTGTCATTACCTGTATTTGATGCCGGCCTCTGGCAGGCGTTATTGCTGCCCGCTCTGCTGATCAGCCTGATCGGCTTTGTGGAATCTATTTCTGTCGCCCAGACCCTGGCAGCCAAACGTCGCCAGCGCATCAACGCCAACCAGGAACTGATGGGGCTGGGCGGCGCCAACCTGGCCAGCGCCTTCAGTGGCGGCTTTCCTGTGACCGGGGGCTTCTCCCGTTCCGTGGTGAATTTCGATGCCGGCGCCCGCACCCCCATGGCCGGCGTATTCACTGCCATCGGCATTGCTCTCACCGCGCTGTTTCTGACCGGCGCCTTCACCTACCTGCCCAAGGCAACGTTGGCCGCCACCATTGTGGTCGCTGTGCTATCGCTGGTGGACCTGCCAGCGCTGAAACACACCTGGCATTTCTCCCGACTGGATTTCACCGCCATGGCCATCACCATGGTCGGGGTCCTGGGTTGGGGCGTGGAAGCTGGCGTGCTGGCCGGGGTGATCACCTCTCTGGCCCTGTATTTGTGGCGAACCAATCAGCCCCATGTGGCGGAAGTGGGCCTGGTGCCAGGCACCGAGCATTTCCGTAATGTGCAGCGCCACCAGGTGCGCGTTTCTCCACGTGTGATGAGCGTACGTATCGACGAATCCCTGTATTTTGCCAATGCCCGGGGCCTGGAAGACCGGATCTACGATGCCGCCCTGCTGCGTCCGCAAACGGAACACGTGGTACTGATGGGCACCGCCATCAATCACCTGGATGCCAGTGCCGTGGACAGTCTGTTGAGTCTGAACCAGCGTCTGGATGATGCCGGTATCCGCCTGCACCTTTCCGAAATCAAGGGGCCGGTCATGGACCAGCTGCAGCACACTACCCTGCCGGCATTGCTGACCGGTCAGATCTTCCTCACCCAGTATCAGGCCATACGCGCGCTGGCACCGGAAAGCATCGAGGAAAATCCCGCTCCCCCTTGCAGCCCTGTCTGACAAGGTTAAGCTGAGCGTTCATTCGCAAGGAGTTTTCATGGCTACCATCAATCGCCTTACCGAAAGTCTGTCAGTGGCACCGCAACTGCAGCCAGAAGACATGGCCGAGCTGGCCAGGGCCGGTTTCAAGACCGTCATCAACAACCGCCCCGATGGCGAAAGTGAAGACCAGCCTACCAGCGCCGAACTGGCTGCCGCCGCAGAAGCCGCCGGTCTCGAGTACGCCCATCAACCGGTCGTGGGTAACAACATCAGCGACGTGGACATCGACGGCTTTGACGCCATCGTTTCCCTGGCAGAGCAACCCGTACTGGCCTTCTGCCGCACCGGCACCCGCTGCACCACCCTGTGGGCCCTGACCCAGGCTGACGAGCAGGACAATGCCAGTATCCTGGCCGCCGCTGAACAGGCCGGCTATGACCTGAGCCAGCTTGCCGGCCGACTCGACCAGCGTCGGGGCCAGTAGCCGTGGCAGACGCCGGCCGCCGGTTCCGCTGGCTGCCGGCCCGTGACTGGCTCGCCACCTACAACCGTGAGCAGGCGGCCGGAGATGTGCTGGCCGCCATCATTGTCACTATCCTGCTGGTTCCCCAGGGCCTGGCCTACGCCATGCTCGCCGGCATGCCGCCGCAAACCGGCCTCTATGCCAGCATCCTGCCGCTGATTCTCTACGCCCTGTTCGGCACCAGTCGCACCCTGTCCGTGGGCCCCGCCGCCCTTACCTCACTGATCACCGCCTCTGCGGCGGGCACCCTGGCCCAGGGCGACCCGCAACTGTTTATCAAGGCCGCCATCGGCATGGGGCTGCTGTCAGGGCTGTTTCTGGTAGCCATGGCCATATTAAGGCTGGGCTGGCTCACCAACCTGCTCAGCCACCCGGTGATCACCGGCTTCATCAGCGGCTGCGCCATTCTCATCGCCACCAGTCAGCTCAAACACCTGTTGCGCATCGACGCCACCGGCGAAGAGCTGGTGACACTGGCACAGACCCTGGCGCAACAACTGCCGCAGACTCACTGGCTGACACTGGCCATCAGCCTGATCGCCATTGCCTGCCTGCTGATCCCGAAATATCTGGCCGCCCCGCTCAAGGCCACCCGGCTGCCCGGCTGGCTGGTGGCCTTTATCAGCAAGTGCGGACCGATTGTGGCCGTTCTGGTCACCACGCTGCTCACCGTATCCCTGTCGCTGGATAGCCGTGGCCTTGCCGTGGTCGGCGCGATCCCCGCGGGGCTGCCCCATTTCACCCTGCCCGGGCTGGGCCGCGAACACTGGCAAAGCCTGATTACCCCGGCCGCGTTACTGGCGCTGATCGGCTTTGTGGAATCCATTTCCCTGGCCCAGGCCCTGGCGGCCAAGCGTCGCGAACGGGTCGATGCCAACCGGGAATTGATGGGGCTGGGGCTGGCCAATATCGGCAGCGGCCTGTCCGGCGCCTTCGCCGTGACCGGCAGTTTTTCGCGCACCACAGTGAATTACGACGCCGGTGCACGCACCCCCATGGCCGGCCTGCTCACCGGTATCGGCATCGCTCTGGTGGCCCTGTTTTTCACCGGCTGGTTCCAGTACCTGCCACTGGCATCCCTGGCCGCCATTATCGTGGTCGGCATCCTGCCACTGATCAATCTGTCGGAGTTGAAACACCTGTGGGCATTCAGTCGCCCGGACGCCCTGGCCATGGCCGCCACCCTGGCCGGGGTGCTGCTGATCAATGTGCAGAGTGGCTTATTGCTGGGGGTAGCACTGTCCGTAGCCTTGTTCATGTGGCGCACCAGCCAGCCTCATGTGGCTGAACTGGGTCGCATTCCCGGCACCCATCATTTTCGCAACATGGATCGCCATAGCGTTGAACTCACCGAGGAGGTGCTGTCCATCCGGGTGGACGAATCCCTCTATTTCGGCAATGCCCGCACCCTGGAAGACCGTATCTACGACGAAGCCCAGGCCCACCCTCAGATTCAGCATGTGGTGCTGCACTGCTCCGGCATCAATCACCTGGATGCCAGCGCCGTGGAAAGTCTGGAAAGCCTGAACGAACGATTGAAAAACGCCGGGGTGACTCTGAACCTGTCCAACGTAAAGGGCCCTGTGATGGACGTACTGATAAAGACCGACTTTCAGAAGGTGCTGACCGGCAGGGTATATCTGAGCCACTATCAGGCCATGGAAGTGCTGGCGCCGGAGAGTTTGCGGGAGGAAAAAGCTGACGCCTGAAGCAAAAGTCTGTTAACCACAGAGGACACCGAGAACACAGAGAGAAGAAAGGGTTATCCTCAGCGAACTCTGTGACCTCTGTGGTGAAACGGGGAATTCAGATTTTGCATCTGTCATCCAGCGCCACTTACAAATACCGCAGGTGATACCACACCAGCGCCAGCCACTCGTACCAGATCTCCGGCACCATGGATAACGCCCCCGCAGAGGGCACCCATTCCTGTTTTGGCAGTCGCTTGCGCCAGGCAGCCTGTGCCAGGACCCCCTGGCTCTGAAAACACAGCAGAGCTCGAGGCAGATGAGCCCGGTCGCTGACCAGCATGATTTCGTCGATGCCACGCTGGCCCAGCAGCTCGCCGCTGTACACCGCATTTTCCCAGGTATTACGGCTTTCCCCTTCCTCCAGCACCGTCATGGTCGGCCAACGTCGGCGGACCAGCTCGGCCATCAACTGTGCTTCAGAGGGTTCGTCATCAGCCTGGGGCGTTCCGCTGATGCCACCACTGACCACCAGCGGCAACCCATGTTCATGGGCAAGCTCCGCGGCCAGCTGCAATCGCCGCAGACCACGGGTGGTCAGGGAAAACTGGCCATCACGCTGTCGCCGCCCGGCCCCCAGTACCACCACCGCCTGGGGAGTAATACCGGTATTGCGTCGCGGCAGGGGCGGCAACAGGCTGCGGACCACTGCCGGCAGGGTTCCCCCTACCAGCACCAGCAGCACCAGGTAGGTCAACGCCATCGGCACTCCCGTTTGTGGTGATTATTCAGCCAACACTTGTGCGGTGCAGACCAGTGAGAAATCCGGGCTGAGCTCATGTATCCTATGTCCCCTTCGCAACCGCGATGTTCCCGTAAGTTTTTTTGATCAGTAGAGAGCCGATGGACGCACAGTATCGCCCCGATCAAGTCGAAGCCCAAGCCCAGCAGTACTGGGAGGATAACCAAAGCTTCAAGGTCACCGAAGAGGCCGGCAAGGAAAAATTCTATTGCCTGAGCATGTTCCCCTACCCGTCCGGGCGACTACACATGGGCCACGTGCGTAACTACAGCATCGGCGATGTGATCAGCCGCTACCAGCGGATGCAAGGCAAGAATGTGCTGCAGCCCATGGGTTGGGACGCCTTCGGCCTGCCCGCCGAGAACGCCGCCATCAAGAACAAGGTGGCCCCGGCAAAATGGACCTTCGAGAACATCGACTACATGCGCGGGCAACTGCAGCGCCTGGGCTTCGGCTACGACTGGGATCGTGAGCTGGCCACCTGCACCCCGGAATACTATCGCTGGGAACAGTGGTTCTTCACCAAGCTCTACGAGAAGGGGCTGGTGTATCGCAAGATGTCCACCGTGAACTGGGACCCGATCGATCAGACCGTACTGGCCAACGAGCAGGTGATCGACGGCCGCGGCTGGCGCTCCGGCGCCCTGGTGGAACAGAAAGAGATTCCCCAGTGGTTCATCAAGATCACCGACTACGCCGATGAACTGCTGAAAGACCTGGACCAGCTGGATGGCTGGCCGGAGCAGGTCAAGACCATGCAGCGCAACTGGATCGGCCGCTCGGAAGGCGTGGAAATGGAATTCGCCATTCAGGGCGAAGCGCCGCTGCGCGTCTACACCACCCGCCCGGACACCCTGATGGGGGTGAGCTACGTGGCCGTGGCGGCGGCGCATCCGCTGGCGAAGAAAGCGGCTGCCGCCAACCATGAAGTGGCAGACTTTGTGGAAGAGTGCCTGCACAACAAGGTGGCCGAAGCCGATATGGCCACCATGGAAAAGAAAGGCATCTACACCGGTCTCACCGCGACTCACCCGATCAGCGGCGAACAGGTCCCGGTCTGGGTGGCCAACTTCGTGCTGATGAGCTACGGCACCGGTGCGGTCATGGCGGTGCCCGCCCATGACCAGCGGGATTACGAGTTTGCCCAAAAATACGGCCTGCCCATCAAGCAGGTGATTGAACCGGCCAAGGGTGAGTCCATCGACCTGGACAGCGAAGCCTTCACCGAAAAAGGCAAACTGGTGAACTCCGGGGAATTCACCGGCAAGACCTCCGCCGAGGCCTTCGACGCCATCGCCACCTGGTTGAGCGAGCGCAATCTGGGCGAGAAAAAGGTGAACTACCGTCTGCGTGACTGGGGCGTATCCCGACAGCGCTACTGGGGCGCCCCCATTCCCATGGTGGAAACCGAAGACGGTGAACTGCACCCCACCCCGGAAGACCAGTTGCCGGTCGTGCTGCCCACCGAGGTGGAGATGGACGGCGTGAAAAGCCCCATCAAGGCCGACCCGGAGTGGGCCAAAACCACTTTTGACGGCCAGCCCGCCCTGCGCGAAACCGACACCTTCGATACCTTCATGGAGTCCAGCTGGTACTACGCCCGTTACTGCTGCCCGCAGAACGACCAGGCCATGCTGGACCCGGCAGCCGCGAACTACTGGCTGCCGGTGGATCAATACGTGGGCGGCATTGAACACGCCATCCTGCACCTGCTCTATTCGCGCTTCTTCCACAAACTGCTGCGCGACACCGGCCTGGTGGAATCCGACGAGCCCTTCAAGCAACTGCTCTGTCAGGGCATGGTGCTCAAAGACGGCGCCAAGATGTCCAAGTCCAAGGGCAACACCGTGGACCCGCAGGAAATGATCGAGGAATACGGTGCCGACACCGTGCGCCTGTTCATGATGTTCGCGGCACCCCCGGAGCAGTCTCTGGAGTGGAACGACTCAGGCGTGGAAGGCGCTTTCCGCTTTCTCAAACGCCTGTGGCGTCTGGTGGCAGAACACGTGGAAGCCGGCCTGCCGGGTGCACTGAACGTGGACAGCCTGGACGACAATGCCAAGGCACTGCGTCGCAAGACCCACGAAACCATCCAGAAAGTGAGCGACGATTTTGGCCGGCGTCACACCTTCAACACCGCCATTGCGGCAGTGATGGAGCTGATCAACGACGTCAGCAAATTCGATGGCGACGCCGCCGTGAAACACGAAGCCCTGGAAGCCGCTGTACTGGTGCTGGCGCCCATCACACCCCACGCCAGTCACGCATTGTGGCAAGCCCTGGGCCATGATGAAGCGGTTCTCAACGCCGCCTGGCCGGATGTGGACGAAAGCGCACTGGTGAAAGACAGCATCGAATTGGTGGTTCAGGTAAACGGCAAGGTACGCGCCAAGCTTGAGGTACCCGCCAACGCCGACAAGGACACCGTGGAAAACCTGGCCAAGGCCGAGCCCAATGTGCAGAAATTCACCGACGGAAAAACCATCCGCAAGGTGATCGTTGTGCCGGGTAAACTGGTCAACATCGTTGCCAACTGAGAGGCGGTTATGACATCCAGCTTGCGCTTCGCATCCCGTCTGATCCTGCTGTTGGTGCTGGGGCTCTCCCTCAGCGCCTGCGGCTGGCAACTGCGCGGCACCACCAGCACACCCTCCATGGAAACCCTGACGGTAAGCGGTGCCTCCACGGAACTGCGCTACACCCTGGAAGACGAGCTGGAAGACCAGGGCGTACTGGTCCACAACGAGGCGCCCTATATCCTCGTCATCGATGACGAAGACTGGATGCGCCGTACTTCCGCCGTGGACGCCCAGGGCCGCCAGGCGGAAATCGAACTGCGTTATACCCTGCGCTGGCACATCAAAGACCGCAAGAGCGGCGCCCTGCTGACCACGCCAACGCGCATGATGACCCTGCGCAACCTGCCCTGGTATCCGGAAAACGCCACCGCCTCCTCCGATGAGGAACAACTGGTCCGTGACGACCTGTTTCTGGATATGGCTTATCGGCTGATCAACCAGATTGCCGCCGCCTCCGAGGGCTGGGAGACCTACTGATGCGCCTGCGCCCGGAGCAGCTTGGCAAACATCTGGCCGACCGGTTGCTGCCCGCCTACCTGGTGGCTGGCGATGAGCCGCTGCAACAGGGCGAGCTGCTCGACGACCTGCGCCGCGCCGCCCGCGATCAGGGTTTTGACGAGCGTCACCGTTTCTCTTCCGACACCGGCATCGACTGGAATTCCCTACTCAACGAATCCCAGAGCATGAGCCTGTTCGGTGGCCGCCGGATTCTGGAACTGGTGCTTAACGACAAGCGACCGGACAAGGCCGGCAGCCAGATCCTCCGCGATGTTCTGGCCAGCCCCGGCGATGACACCCTGCTGCTGATCCGCTGCTCAAAACTGGATCGCCGCAAGGACTGGAACAGCGCCTGGGTGAAAGCCCTGGACGAAGTGGGCGCAGTGATTGAAGTCTGGCCGGTGGAAGGCGCCGGCCTGCGCAACTGGCTGCAAGACCGCCTGGCAAGCCGCGGACTCAGTGCCAGTGAAGATGCCCTGGCCTTGCTGATAGAACGCAGCGAAGGCAATTTGCTGGCTGCCGCTCAGGAAGTGGACAAACTGACTCTGCTGGTGGAAGACGGCCAGGTAGGCCCGGAAGACGTACAACAGGCGGTAGGCGATTCCAGCCGTTACTCGCCCTTCGATCTCACCGAAGCCACCGCCCAGGGCAACGCCCAGCGCGTGTTGCACATCATCCAGACCCTTCGCGCCGAAGGCGTGGAGCCGCCGGTGTTGCTATGGGCACTGAGCCGTGACATCCGCATCCTCGACGGCATGCTCAGCGGCGGCCCGCCACCGCGCCTGCCCCCCCAGCGGGTACGTGCCATGCAGGCCCAGGCCCAGCGCCTCAACCCCCAACACCTGAAGGCCGCCCAGGCCAGCGCCATTCGCGCCGACCAGTGCGTCAAGGGCATGGCCAAGGGCGACCCCTGGCAGTACATCACCTCGTTGGCACTGCGCCTTGCAGGGCATCCGCTACCGCGTAGCATGGAACGGTAAGGCAGCTGCAAGCGACAAGCGTCAAGCTGCAACGCGAAGAAGGCCCTGTGCCTCATGAATTCCCTCAGGACTCCGCACTGCCAGGCTGAGGGCCTCTATCTGTAGGAGTTCCTCTTGAGGGACGAACCGAGCGTAGCGAAGCAAGAGAGGCCAAAGTCTATCCGCCGTTCTTTCTGAAACCTGTCGAGCTCTGAGATTCCTGATCGCCCTGCGGGCGATTTCCGCGCAAGCGCGGTTCGCACCTCAAGAGGTACTCCTACAGCGGCTTCG
>NZ_JABURH010000041.1 GCF_014762765.1 Alcanivorax sp. | reverse complement strand
TAACCGGTAGCATCGGAAATGATCTGTACCGTCACTTCCCCGGAATCAAAGCCCACCGGCACTTCACCGCCAATAAAGACTTCCAGCGCATCACCGGTAAGAATGCCGCCCTTCCTGACCCGCAGCGGGGTGACATCCGGGAAGTTGGGGGTAAACGCCAGCTCCGCATACACGTCACCGGACTGCTTGGATACGGTCTTGTCCTGCAGCAGGGTACCAATCACCGGCACGCAGTTGATCGGCTGACCGGTCAGTTCGGAGGTGATCACCCCTTCATCCAGACAGCCAAGGGAATCATCCGCCGGCGGTGCATTGGTCACCAGTACCGCCCGCTCACCGGTGGTGGGAGAGGTTGTGTCCTGGGGCACGGTGGAATGCGTAAAGCCGGCAATGGTTTCGCCGGACTGGCTGAGCACGCCGTTGACACCCAGCTCATAGGTCTGGCCGGGGGTCATGTCTTCCAGCGGGTCCACGGTAATCGCGGTACGGCCAACCAGCAGTTGTGCCGGCACCAGTTCGCCGTTGCTCATCAGGCTGACGGTGTCACCATAAACTGCGGTGGACGCATCAATGGGCTTGGTGGTGCGCAGCCGGAAACTGGAGAAATCCATGCTTTCGAACTGGTCGTCATCCGGGAAGATGGACTCCACTTCAAAGCTGGCGGCGGTCTGCTGGGTATCCAGCGGTCCTTCCAGAGCGGCGCGGGTAGTGAAATTGAGCTCGCCGTCCTTGAAAGTGGTGGTTTCACCGAGCACGGTGACGCCATTCATGACCACCGTGTAATCCGTTGCCGGAGACAGTGCATCCACAGGCGTCAGCACCACACCCCGGCCATCTGCCACGGATTCCAGGGTGAAGGCCACATCCGCGCCATCCGCATCCTGGAACACGAAATTATCTGCCGTGGCCGATACGGTATGGCTGAACTGTAAGGCCACAATGGCACGCGGTGCCACCTGGTTCTGGTCATCCAGCGGGTAGGTGTAGTGCAGGTTGCGTGCGTTGAAGGTGGGTGTATCGAAACTCACCCTGTCCTTGTCCCCGCCACAGCCTGCCACCGCAAGGGCGGTCAGTGCTGTCAGGGCGATATTATTCTTTTTCATGGAACACCTCCGTTAGAACTTCACCGTGATAGCGCCGGAAAACACATGGACATCGCCATCAGCGGTTACCACTTCATAGGGGTTCGCCACACCGGGACGGTTGGTGGTCAGCTCGAAATCCCGCTCTTCCAGTTTCTGGAACTGGTAACCGAAATCAAGGCGCAGCGGATAAGCGAGGACGGGCGGGTTCTGGATAATCAGGGATGAGCCCACGCCGACAATCAATTTGTCACTGTCCAGGTAGTTCACGTCCGGGGTCTGGATGCTTTCCAGCGGGCTTTCCTGATACGCCACACCGCCGGACAGAATCAGGTGATCGTTCACCGTCCACTCGGCACCGATACGGGGAACCACAATGTCCTTGAACTCGGCGAAGGCCTGGTCCTTGACCGTGTCGCGGGCCAGCTCATCTTCCAGGTCACTCCAGTTCTGCTGTTCTACGGTAACGGCAGCGCGGAAGTTGTCGGTGAAGTGATACAGCAGACCGGCACTGAAGATATCCGGCTGATAGGAATCGATGGTATCGATCAACACAGTAATACCCGGATCAATAACGGTACCGGGAATGGTCAGATTGGATTCCACCGCGGTGCGGGCCTCGGTGTGCCCGCGGAAAGCAAAAGCGGTCTCAAGACCGGTCCAGATGCCGCAGTCTTCCTTGCCGCAGAACACCTTGTCCCATTCCAGATTCATGGACAGCACCGGACGAATCACCGGCTTGGCAGACACGGTCAGCTCTTCGCGCTGGGTTTCACCGGCCAGGTTGGCGCTGGCGATCAGGGTAGCCTCAGAACGCAGGGAGATGTGTGCGGAGGCCCCGGTGGTAATACCGTTGGCCAGTTCGAGGCCTCCACCAAGGTTCAGGAATAATGGCTGTCGGCCGTAATTGAAGAACTGGCCTTCCATGCTGGTGCTGGAGTCAAATGCCAGCATTTCCTCACCGAATTTTTCCACCCCGGCAATAATCGCGAAGTAGATCGGATGTTCGAACTTGGTCATATCGGTGAGGTCGGTCTTCAGCGCAATGACCTGCTGCTGGGACAGGGTGTCATTCAGTATGTCACCGTCACGAATCACCGATGGGGCGCCCCCGCTGGGATTGCCCTGGCTGACGGCACGCAGTTCCTGGTCACCGTGCAACAGACCCACCGTCAGTTCCCCACGGGGATCGCGGGTCAGGTAGGCCGGGTTGTAATAAAGCGCTGATGCCTGGGGATTGAACATGGACAGACCCATGGCGGTCCCCACATCGGCAGGTAGCAGACCATAGGTGCTGGCCGTGTTACCCATTGCAGCGAAAGTAGGGGTCGACAGGGCAGTGCTGACAATGACAGCAGCTCCCCAACGGGCGAGGGTTTTCGTAGTCATAGCGCTTCTCCGGCTTTTGTTATTAGGGTTTTCGCCTCAGGTTAAGGTCCCAGGCGACAGGAGAACAATGCGTGAAGCTATGCAGCCTCTCACCTATTCCCCCCTGTGTGTATGCAACAAGTCAAACAAAACGCGAGTGCCAGCGCCGTTGGCAAAAAGTTGGGAATGGTTGAGAAAAGTTGATGGGAGCACCGGTATTGTTAAACGATGTAACCGGGGGGTTTCGGTTTGCCGTCGCCAGGGCGGCTATGTCACAGACAGGTAGAGGAGCATAAAAAAGCCGGCCCGAAGGCCGGCAATGGCTTGGCAAGGAAGACGTTACTGCTTGATCGGCTCACCCAGGTACTGAAGCTTTACGCCGCCCGCCGGAATTTTCAGATAAATTTTCAGGTTAAGGATCAACACCGACAGATTCACGTCTACAGCGATATCGTTGCTGTTCAGCTGCTCGATTACCATGCGCCCGTCCGGCAGGAAAGTGACCGGCCCGGCCAGATTCATGGTCAGCGGATAGCTGTGCTGGTTATGGGTGCCATCCAGCAGGATGTGCATGTAGGGCGCGTCCAGATACAGGTCCACATCAGCGCGAAACTCCGGCCCCTCCGGGGTTTGCACAATCCAGCCGGGGATCAGCCCCTGGCGCTCCCATTCGTCATAGACAAAACTGCCATCCGGATGCTTTTTACCACAGAAATTATCCGCGTCTTCCGGCCAGGCCACACACTGGTAACGCATACGCATGAACTGGGTTTCTGTGGGGGTGTCGCTGTCAAACAGGCCGATGATTTTCACTTTCAGTGTCACCGATGATGCCTGAATCAGGGTGGGATACAGCCCGATCCTGACAGCCGGCCAGGCTTCAACGTCCGGTGTCGACGGATCATCGTAGGGTTGTGTGGCGCCGATCACCTCGGAGTTGAGGCCACCGACC
This sequence comes from Alcanivorax sp., assembly GCF_014762765.1. GTDB lineage: Bacteria > Pseudomonadota > Gammaproteobacteria > Pseudomonadales > Alcanivoracaceae > Alcanivorax. The sequence continues at coordinate 439 of NZ_JABURH010000041.1, read as the reverse complement.
ACATGAATGCCACACTGCTCCGGCAGATCACAGACCAGCGCCGGATCGGAGACGCCTCCTTCGCTGCCGTTATCGCCCTTGCTTTCATCAATGATCAGTGCCGTGGTATTGGCACCGGGCTCACCGCCGTTGTAGCCAGGCTCTCCCGCATCAAAATGGCCATTGCCGTTCAGGTCCGCCGTGGGCAGGTTCTTGAGTGGCTGGAAGACACTGGCAACCGGCGCGCCGGCAACGAAGTGAAGATGCATGTCGGGTCCACCCATGTCGCTGTCCGGGGCCCGTAACAGAGCGGTCTGCAGACGCTTGCCATCGGTGGCGCAAATGGCCTCGCCACTGCGGCAATCATCCGGTTGCTGGGCGGATGTCTGATTGACGCTCATCAGGATGTAACGGTAATAGGCACCCTCTTCCCAGGGTTGGGACGGGGTAAAGACCAGGC
>NZ_JABURH010000183.1:19054-30699 GCF_014762765.1 Alcanivorax sp. | reverse complement strand
GATTTTGCCAAGAAGGAAATATCCATGGCCAAGATCCATGTGGCCGACACCCTGCACAAGGCTGCCGATACGGCGATTCAGCTGTGTGGTGCCCGCGGCTATTCCAAGGACACCCTGCTGGAGTGGATTTACCGCTATGCCCGGCAGGCGCGTCTGGTGGATGGTGCCAGCGAAGTGCACAAGATGGTGCTGTCACGATTCTACCTGAAAGAGAAACGCGATTTCTTTCAGTGGGGTTGATCTCGTCCTGTTGGCAGTAATCCTGTCATTCAGCCCCTGCCCCAGTGTGCCGTCATCCGGTCGAGGTGGCAGGGGAGCTATGATCCGTCTGTAGATTAATTGCGAGCTACCACCTGGCGTGGCTTAAAGTCCCATCTCCGCTATGCCTTTTCTTGCGCCTGACCAAGGCGCGGTAATCAGTTTCTTCCTCCCTCTCCCGACAGTCGTATCGGTGGCCTGCAAGATTTTCGTTTGTCATCTGCGGTCATCATTGCCTGCAATATCATGTCAATCCGGAAGTGCTTGTTTTTTCATAACTGTGATAATCTGCAAAAAATTGATGTGACTTGCGTCACGTATTGCCCCGGGGCGGGTGACAGCCGCAACGCTAGTCACGAACCGGCCGCTGCTTGGGGCCGTGTGCTGGGGCGAGCCAGAAACAACAAAAAGAAAAGCGCAGTTCTACGGGGGTAGTCGCGCGATCGCCATTTTAACGGGTTGTGGGGAAATGCATCATGCTGGATCAATACACCAGACATCTCTATATGGAGAAATGCCTCAAGGGCGCGCTCATCATCGTGCCACTGTCTTTGCTGGCCGTGCTGGTGGCGATACTGATCGCCGGCTGACTGGCAGTGAGGTGGCGGCAGCAAATCCGGGACGGGTTATTGGGTATCCGCTACCGTTTGCCGGTAGCTCAGGGCTTCGCGCAGATGGTCCCGGTCGACGGTGTCTGTCCCGGCCAGGTCGGCGATAGTTCGTGCCACCCGGGCGCTGCGGTGCAGGGCCCGGGCTGACAACCCCATGCGGGTCATGACGCTGGCCAGCCAGTCCCGGTGAGGGCGCAGCAGCGGGTCCAGATCATCGCTGCCCAGTTCCCGGTTCAGCCGTCGCTGGCGCTGCCATTGCCGTTGCCAGGCCTGTCGGACCCGGGCGCGGACTGTGTCACTGGTTTCGCCCTGCCGATCACCGAGCAATTCCCGGGCTTCCACCGCAGGCACGTCAAGGTGCAGGTCAATGCGGTCCAGCAAGGGTCCGGACAGCTTGTTCTGATAGCGTTTGGCCTTGTCGCAACGATAGCCGCATCCCTTTTCCGGGTCGCCCAGATACCCGCAAGGGCAGGGGTTCATGGCGGCGATCAATTGAAAGCGGGCCGGAAAGGTCAGCTGCTGGGCGGCACGGGCAATACTCACCTCGCCGGTTTCCAGCGGTTCGCGTAATACCTCCAGTACCCGCCGATCGAACTCCGGCAATTCATCTAGAAACAGGATGCCGTGGTGGGCCAGGGAAATTTCTCCCGGGCGCGGGTGGCTTCCGCCGCCCACCAGGGCGGTGGCCGAAGCAGTGTGGTGGGGCGCCCGGTAGGGGCGCTGGTGAAACAGGCGGGCCGGGCGGGGTTGTTTCAGGGAATGAATGGCCGCCACTTCCAGTGCCTGTTTCGGGTGCAATGGCGGCACCAGACCCGGCAGCCGTGAGGCAAGCATGCTTTTACCGGCGCCGGGCGGGCCGCTGAGCAACAGGGAATGGCCGCCGGCGGCGGCAATCTCCAATATCCGCTTGGCAGCGGCCTGGCCGCGGATTTCTGAGAGGCAGCCGCCCTCATAGGTAATGGCTTCCGGTGCCGGGTGATCGTGAAATGGCAGCGGAGACTGGCCCACCAAATGGGCTGACACCTGAGCGAGTTGGTCTCCGGCCACGGTGCGGGCGCCTGCCAGAGCCGCTTCATCCGCGTTGTTGCGGGGCACGATCAGGGTGCGGCCGGTGGGCTGGCAGGCCAGGGCGCAGGGCAGCATGCCGGGTACCGGGCTCAGGGAACCATTTAATGCCAACTCACCGATAAATTCGTATTGGTTGCTGTCCAGCTTGCCGAGCTGGCCACTGGCCAGCAGGATGCCCAGGGCAATGGGCAGATCAAACCGGCCGCCATCCTTGGGCAGATCCGCCGGGGCCAGGCTCACGGTGATGCGCCGCTGGGGGAACTCGAAGCCGCTGTTCACCAGTGCTGAGCGCACCCGGTCCCGGCTTTCCCTCACCGCGGTGTCACCCATGCCGACAATGGTGAAGGCCGGTAAACCCGGAGCCAGATGCGTTTCCACCCGCACTTCACGGGCCTGGATTCCGAGCGGGGCGCGGCTGTAGAGCAATGCGTGCGTCACGGGGTCTCACAGAATTCAGGGGTTGCGAGCCAGTGTACGGGGAGAAGGTGGCGGTACGTGTGCGAGGTTGGCGGCGGCAGATGTAGGAAATCGGACTTTCTGTGGGAGCGATGCCTGCATGGCGAACACCCGCAATCGCGAGCAGGTTCGCATGTCGTAGATCCCCTGGGGGGCAAGCATAGCTCCTACGGGAAAATACCGGGCGTCAGGCGTCCGTTGTTTTCTCCAGCTCCGCCACCTGTTTCTCCAGCGCTTCCAGTTTTTCCCGGGTGCGCATCAATACCTGCTGTTGAATATCGAACTCTTCCCGGGTGATCAGATCCAGGCGGCTCACGGCTTCCGCCAGCACGCTGCGTACATTGCGCTCCACTTCGTTGCGCAGGCCGCCCAGGTCGGTGGGCAGACGGCCACTGATGTCGGCCATCAGGCGGTCGATAAAGGGTTGGTCAGGCATCGTGAATCTCCATCGGGGACCAGGGGCAATGGCTGGCCCGGGCCGCCGGGAATGCGGTCTGTGGCGGCGGTGCTTGTATTGGTGAGCGGATGGTAGCACGGTGTCCGCTGGCGCGGCACCGGCGGTGCAGGGCAGCAGCGCTGCACCAAGTTGGAACCCGCCCCAAGGTGGTGCGCTATAATGGCGCGCCGAACCCGTTTCCTGAACCGGGATCGGGATATAACCCACTGAAAATGCATGATTTTCTAAACCTGGCATGGGTCGTGCACTTATTGGGTCAGAGCGTTCGAGCAAACTGTGGATCGGGAACCATAACGGGGCTCGAAGTGAAACGGACGACACCGGACGCGGTGAAAGCTGAGGAGAATGAAATGAAACTGGTTACTGCCGTAATTAAGCCGTTCAAATTGGATGACGTGCGTGAAGCACTCTCCGAGATCGGCGTGCAAGGCATCACCGTTACCGAGGTGAAAGGCTTTGGACGCCAGAAAGGTCACACCGAGCTGTACCGGGGTGCCGAGTACGTGGTGGATTTTCTGCCCAAGGTAAAAATCGAGGTGGCCATTGCCGAGTCCTCTCTGGACCAGGTGATTGAAGCCATCGCGAAAGCTGCCAATACCGGCAAGATTGGTGACGGCAAGATCTTCGTCACCTCCCTGGAGCAAGCCATTCGTATCCGTACCGGCGAGACCGGCGAGGACGCGATTTAAGTTTTACCGTGTTGTAAATCGACCCATGCCAGGGTTTAGAGAACACGCTTCCATTTTCGGAGGGTTGCATTGTGGAAAATCAAATTTTTGAACTTCAGTACGCCATGGACACCTTTTATTTTCTGGTGTGTGGCGCATTGGTAATGTGGATGGCTGCCGGCTTTGCCATGCTGGAAGCCGGTCTGGTGCGTGCGAAAAACACCACCGAAATTCTCACCAAGAACGTGGCGCTGTTTGCCATTAGCTGCATCATGTACCTGGTGTGCGGTTACGCCATCATGTACGGCGGCGGCATCTTCCTGGACGGTATCGAAGCCTTCGATCTGGCCGGTGTGCTGAGCGCATCTACCGAGAACGGATTCGATGGTGATTCCGTCTACTCTGGTGCTTCTGACTTCTTCTTCCAGGTAGTGTTCGTGGCTACCGCCATGTCCATCGTCTCCGGTGCGGTTGCCGAGCGCATGAAGCTGTGGGCCTTCCTGGTCTTCGCGGTATTCATGACCGGTGTGATCTACCCGCTGGAAGGTTCCTGGACCTGGGGTGGTGCCGACGTGTTTGGCATGTACAACCTGGGCGACCTGGGCTTCTCTGACTTTGCGGGTTCCGGCATCGTTCACATGGCTGGTGCTGCTGCTGCGCTGGCGGGTGTGCTGCTGCTGGGTGCTCGTAAAGGCAAATACGGTCCGAACGGTGAAGTGCACGCTATCCCCCTGGGTACCTTCATCCTGTGGATGGGCTGGTTCGGCTTCAACGGCGGTTCCGTACTGAAGCTGGGCGATGCTGCAAGCGCGCACTCTGTGGCCATGGTGTTCCTGAACACCAACGCTGCCGCCGCTGGTGGTGCTGTTGCTGCCCTGATCGTTGGCCGCATCCTGTTTGGCAAGGCTGATCTGACCATGCTGCTCAACGGTGCGCTTGCCGGTCTGGTTGCCATCACTGCCGAGCCGTCTACCCCGACTCCGCTGCTGGCTACCCTGTTCGGTGCCGCTGGTGGTGTGCTGGTAGTGTTCAGCATCCTGACCCTGGACAAGCTCAAGATCGACGATCCGGTCGGTGCCATCTCCGTACACGGTGTAGTTGGTCTGCTGGGTCTGCTGCTGGTACCGGTTACCAACGGTGATGTGTCCTTCTCTGGTCAGATCATCGGCGCCGTCACCATCTTCGTATGGGTATTCGTGGCCAGCCTGATCGTCTGGGGCATCCTGAAAGCCGTCATGGGCATCCGGGTTTCCGAGGAAGACGAGTACGAAGGCATGGACATCGCTGACTGCGGCATGGAAGCCTACCCGGAATTCGTGAAAGGTTAATCCTTCACAACGATTTCCTTGAAATGACAGGGCGCCTTCGGGCGCCCTTTTTTTGTTTTCAAAAATCCCCCTCAGGTTATTGGCGGCGCTCTTTCTGATGGGGATCAGAGGCGCTTGCCCCCTGTGCTATGATGCCCCCTTTGCCGCCAGCTGCTTGCCGACACCATGACCGAAACCACTGTTATCCGCCTCCGCAAGAATGAAGAGCGCCGCCTTAAAGCCGGCCATCTGTGGGTCTATGCCAACGAGATCGACACCCGCCATACCCCGCTGCGAGATCTACCCGCCGGCGTTGCCTGTGTGGTGGAAGATAGCCGGGGCAAGCCGCTGGGCCGGGCCCTGCTCAGCCCTCATTCACTGATTGCTGCCCGTCTTTACAGTCGGGATGTGAAGCAGGAGCTGTCGCGCAGCTTCTTCAAGAAACGCATCGAACAGGCACTGGCCCTGCGCGAAACGCTCTTCGAAGAACCAAGCTACCGGTTGATCTTCGGTGAAGCCGATGGCCTGCCGGGCCTGGTGGTGGATCGTTTCGGTGATGTACTGGTGGTGCAGACCGGCTCCGGTGCCATGGAAGCGCATCTGGAGACCATCGTCAGTGCCCTGGATGCGGTACTCAGCCCCACGCATATCATTGCCAAAAACGAAGCGGCGGCCCGGGAAATCGAGGGCATGGAGCGCTACACCAAGGCATTGAAAGGGGATCTGGTCGACGAAGTCTCGCTCACCGAAAACGGCGCCCACTTTGTGGCACCGCTGGCGGAAGGCCAGAAAACAGGCTGGTTCTATGATCACCGCAGTGCCCGCCAGGCCATGGCGCCATTGGCCAGGGGAGCACGGGTGCTGGACGTGTTTTCCTACTGCGGCGGCTGGGGCGTGCAGGCAGCACTGGCAGGAGCAGAATCAGTGACCTGCGTGGATGCTTCGGAAACTGCCATCGACTATGTGCACCGCAATGCCGAACTGAACGGGGTAGCAGGCAAGGTGGGCAGCATCCAGGGCGATGCCTTTGCCGCCATGAAGCAGCTGATCGCCGATGGCGAAAAGTATGATCTTGTCGTGCTGGATCCGCCGGCGTTCGTGAAGCGCAAAAAGGATTTCAAGAACGGCCTGGCCGGGTATCACGCCATCAATGAGCTGGCCCTGCGCCTGATCAAGCCGGGCGGGTACCTGATCTCTGCTTCATGCTCCATGCACATGCCGGCAGACCGCTTGCTGGAAGTGATCCACAGCAGTGCTCGCCACATTGACCGTAGTGTGCAGGTGATCGGTTACCAGGGGCAGGGGCCGGATCACCCGGTGCACCCGGCCATTGTGGAAACCTCCTACCTGAAAAGCTGGTTCTGCCGGATCAACTTCTCTCTGTAGGCCGACGCGAGCCGGGCTGACTCACTGGTATGACTGAGTCAGCCTTGGGTTTTCTCCAGATTCATCAGAAAATCCGCGATCAACCGGTTGGCCCAGCTTCGTGGTCGCCAGCCTTCAAAGTAAGCGCAATGGCTCCCTCTGCGGGTAATCACCAGCAGGGTACGGGGCAGGTCCCGCACCAGCGATTCGTATTCGCGCACATTGCCGATCACACACACCGGATCGTCTTCCGCGTTCAGCACCAGCAGAGGGATAGTGATCTGCTTCATGACAACCATGGGATTGCTGGCTTGCAGGAAATCGGCGTGGCTGTGGTAACCGGCGATTTCATGGAGGTGGGTATGAAACGCATGCAGATCCGGGGCGCTGGCACAGGCGTTATAGGTTTGCAGTTTGCTGAACGCCTCGGCATTGGCGGTGACAAAGGTGCGTGCCAGTTTGCGGGCCATCATGCGGTTGTAAGGTTGCCGGGCGCGCCGGAACGCCACCTCGATGTTGTAGCCGGGGCAATAGGCCATGGCGCCGCGAAACGGGGCGTTTTCTCCTTCTTCGCCCAGGTAGCGCACCAGTAACCCGGAACCCGCCGAGATGCCTACGGCATAGAGGGGAGACTGCGGATAGCGTTGCTGAATGACAGCGAGTTGTTCGCGCAAGTCATCGGTGTCGCCCATGGTGTTGATGCGAGGTGCGGTCAATGGCAAGTCGCCGTGGCCGCGCCGGGTGCAGACCACCACCCGCCAGCCTGTTTGCTGATGAAGGTCCCTTACCAGCCCGCGCATGCTCTTCGGTGAACCGGTAATGGTATGCAGGACCAGCAGGGTGGGGGTGTCGGCGGCGGTATCCAGACCGATCCAGTCCAGTGAGGTGGTACCACCGTCACGCATGGTGAGCATATCGGTGTGGGAATAATCCAGCGCCGGGGAAAAGGTTTTTTTCATTCCCAGCACTATCAATTGCAGGTGAGTGTTGAACAGCCAGGGCGTGGGGAAAAACCGTTGTGATAACTGCGGTAGCCGGGTCAGCATGTCCCGGTTAAAGCCGGTATCCCGGAACACCAGCTGCGGCTTGCGCGCGGCCGTTTTCAGGTAGTACGCCACGGCAAGGCTGGCTAGCAGAATGACGATAATGATAGTCACTGGTACGGCGCTCCATGCGGTAGGAAGTGAACGTGCCGGGTTTCCGATGAATCGTCAATGGCCGGCCCGGCAACTGCGCAGCCGGATGATCGCGGCCAAACGGCCGCTCCCACGGTGATGCGATCAGGCTTTTGTGGGAGCGGCGGGGCCGCCGCGACAGAGGCTGTTATTTCAGTTTTTCCAGCATGGCGGCCATGCGGGTCCGTACCACTTCAATGGCCTTGTAGGGGCGGATCATGACTTTGAAGTCGATGATCTTTCCGTCTTCATCCCACTGGATCATGTCCACGCCGTTGACGGCGATGCCGTCCAGTTCGACGACAAATTCCAGCACGGAATGCCTGCCGTCATGGACTTCACGAACATAACGGAAGCTGTCGTTGAGCAGCACATGCAAGGCCGCTGTCAGGTAGGCATTGGTCAGTGTCTTGCCGGTTTGCGGTGTATGCACGAGCGGTGAATGGAACACTGCCTGATCGGCAATCAGCTCACTGAGCGCCTGTGGGTCGCGGTTTTTTACCACTGCGTGCCAGGCATCAATATTCGCCATGGATTATCTCCTTCAGGCCGCATTCAATGCGCGGCGCGCCTGTTCGTATTCGTCCGCCAGCCGGGCGATAGCGTCACCGGCGCTTTGGATGGCGTCCACAGCACCGATGCCCTGGCCGCAGCCCCAGATATCTTTCCAGGCTTTCTTGTCGGAATCGCCGCCGGAGCCGAAGTTCATGGCAGACGGGTCGCTTTCCGGCAGATCGTTCGGGTCCATCCCTGCGTTGACGATGGACGGTGCCAGGTAGTTGCCATGCACCCCGGTGAACAGATTGCTGTAGACAATATCGTCCGCACGGCTGTCCACGATCATCTGTTTGTAGCCCTGGGCCGCATTGGCTTCTTCGGTAGCAATGAACATGGAACCGATGTAGGCCAGGTCCGCGCCCATGGCCTGGGAGGCCAGCACACTGCGGCCGTTGGCGATGGAACCGGACAGGGCCAGGGGGCCATCAAACCAGGTGCGCAGTTCCTGGATCAGGGCAAAGGGAGACTGGGTACCGGCATGGCCACCGGCGCCAGCAGCCACGGCGATCAGGCCGTCGGCGCCTTTCTCGATAGCCTTGCGGCCGAAGCGATCGTTGATCACATCGTGCATCACCATTCCTCCCCAGCCGTGAACCGCCTGGTTCACTTCCACGCGGGCGCCCAGTGAGGTGATCACCATCGGCACCTTGTACTTCTCACACAGCTCCAGATCCTTCTCCAGGCGGTCGTTGGAGCGATGCACGATCTGGTTGACCGCAAAGGGGGCGGCGGGTTGGTCCGGGTGGTCCCGGTCCCAGGCGGCCAGTTCCTCGGTAATGCGGTGCAGCCATTCGTCCAGTTGCGATAAAGGGCGGGCATTCAGGGAAGGAAAGGAGCCGATGATGCCGGCCTTGCACTGGGCCAGCACCAGATCCGGGTTGGAAATAATGAACAGGGGTGAGCCCATCACGGGCAGGCGCAGGCGGTCAGCAATAGAAGCGGGCAGGGACATGACGGGTCCTCCAGTAATTGATTTACCCTGTAAAATTTACACCGTATAAGTTAAAGGTCAAGTCATGCCGGCCCAGGCCGCTGAGCGAATCGGTCAATGCTCCAGGGTAGGGGGATTCACACGCATGCCCGCATACAGGGTGCGCATGATCTTCTCGCGCAGGGTGTCGCCATCCATGCCGCGCAGGCCGCTGGCCAGCTCCAGCACTACGATGCCGTGCAGGGTGGCCCAGAACATATAGCCGATCAGCTGGGCGTCGCCTTCCAGCAGCCCGGCGTCAATCATTTCGCGCACGTAGGCCACCATGGTTTCCTGGGCACGGAGATTGGCCTGACGCAGCTCCGGGTAACGCTCTTCGTCGGGCTGGGTGAACGAGAAAATCAGCTGATAGGCCGCCGGGTAGGTCTTGGCAAAGGTCACATAGGCATCGCCCACGGCTCGAGCCTTGGCGCGGGCATCCGGGGCTTGCTGTACGGCTTGTTCCAGGTTGGCGGAAAAACGGTGGAAGGCTTCTGCGCGCACGGTGGCGAGGATCTCGTCCTTGTCCTGGAAATAGCGGTAGGGGGTCATCGGGCTGACGCCGAGGGTGCTGGCGATCTGACGCATGGTCACATTCTGCGGCCCCCGTTCGATAAACAGCCGGGTGGCCACATCACAGACCTTGTCGCGGAAAGCGGCAATTTCTTCATCGGTTTTGGGCTTCTTCGCCAAGGGGGATGCTCCGGGGCCGGGGGTTGGGCTTACAGTGTAAACGAAGAGCGGGCCGTCGCCGAAACCCGCCAGCCATATGCCGGTTGGGTGAACAGTGACATCCTCCCTTGGGCCCTTCGGCCTCTGTGGTTATGATGCCAGTGTCTTGGCAGGGGAATGGCTGTGAGCCGAATCTTGATTGTGGATGATGAACCGCGCATCGCGGAGCCGCTGATGTTTGCGTTGGAGCGCGAACATTTCTCGGTGGACCATGTGCCGCTTGGCCAACAAGCGCTTGGGCGTCTCACCTCCCGGGCCTTTGATCTGGTGGTGCTGGATGTGGGTCTGCCGGATCTGAACGGCTTCGAGGTGCTCAAGCAGCTGCGCCAGTCCAGCCAGGTGCCGGTGTTGTTCCTCACCGCTCGCCAGGATGAGGTGGATCGCATCCTGGGTCTGGAGCTGGGCGGCGACGACTATGTGACCAAGCCGTTCAGTCCCCGCGAAGTGGTGGCGCGTATTCGTGCCATTCTCAAGCGGCTTGCTCCTCGCGCCGATGACAGTGCCGCCAGTTTGTGGCAACTGGATGAGGCGGGTGCGCGGATCCTGTTTCGTGGCACCGAACTGGCACTTACCCGTTCCGAATTCCGTATTCTCTCCGCCCTGCTGAAACATCCCGGCCAGGTATTCACCCGGGCGCAATTGCTGGATATCTGCGACAGTGATGAAGACAGCTTCGAGCGTAGTGTGGATACTCACATCAAAACCTTGCGTGCGAAATTACGCCCATTGGATGGTGAGAATCTTGTCGCTACTCGCCGCGGTATCGGCTATTACATTGAGAGCGACGCCGAATGAAACTCGGGCAGCGCCTGCTGGTTTTCTATTTCCTGATTCTCGGGCTGGTAGGTTGGTTCGTGCTGGATATGGTGTTCGGCCAGGCCAAGCCACTGGTGCGCCAGTCCGCCGAAGAAACCCTGGTAGACGCAGCCAATCTGCTGGCGGAAATCGTTGCCGAGGATGCGCATAACGGCGAAATCGTGATTACCCCGTCCTTGCGTCAGGCGCTCAATCGTTATGCCGGGCGCACACCGGATGCGGATATCTGGGGGCTGAAAAAAGATCGCACCCACACCCACATTTATATTACCGGCCCCACCGGTCTGGTGTTGTTCGACTCCAGAGGAAAAGATGAAGGCCAGGATTTTTCCCGCTGGAACGATGTGCATCTGACCCTGCAAGGGCGCTATGGGGCACGCACCACTCGCAGCGATCCGGATGATCCTTCCACATCGGTGATGTATGTGGCCGCGCCAGTCCGCGATAGTGGCAGCCTGATCGGAGTGATCAGCCTGGGCAAACCGGGTCGTGCCATTGAGCCCTTTGTGCAACGCGCGGAGCGTCATCTGATGTTGTATGGCGGTCTGGCCCTGTTCGGTTGTTTGCTGCTTGGAGTATTGCTGGCCTGGTGGCTCAGTCGCCGGGTCAACCGTTTGCGCCGCTATGCGGAGGCGGTGGCCAATAACGAACGCCCGGCGCCGCCGGTATTCCGGGGTAACGACGAAATTCGTGATCTGGCGGATGCGGTCACGTCAATGCGTCGACGTTTGGAAGAACGGGCGCGGCTGGAAGACAACGTGAGCCTGCTGACTCATGAAATGAAAAGCCCGCTGGCGGCCATTCGCGGCGCCGGCGAAATTCTTCATGATGAAATTAACGATCCGTCACTGACTCGCTTTACCGATAACGTGATCCACGAAAGCCAGCGCCTCAGCGACCTGCTGGACCGGTTGCTGGCCATGGCCAAGCTGGAAAAGCTGGAAAGCCTGCCGGCCCGCAAAAGTCCCGTCACTATTTCCACCCTGGTGGAAGACTGGCAGCGCAGTCGTTTTTCGCTACTGGCGGAAAAGCATCTGGACGTCAGCGTGAAAGACGGTGTGCTTCAGGCAGAAGCCGAAACCCTCAAGCTGGCTCTGTTCAACCTGCTGGATAATGCCCTGCGGTTTGCCAACGCGGAAACCACCCTCACAGTGCAAGTGGCAGGAGATCGCCTGACTGTGGAAAACATCGGTCCGCCCATCCC
>NZ_JABURH010000183.1:10781-18619 GCF_014762765.1 Alcanivorax sp. | reverse complement strand
AGGCTTGGGGTTTGCTTTTCCTTGTAGCTTGCTGCTTGAAGCTTGTATCTCTCTCCCCACACACAATCCCCACAAAACCCCCAACCTGACTTTGCACACTGGCCTCTCCATATGAGGGAGAGGAACCATGCGACCCAACCTGTTACTGAAAATGCTCACTATCGCCGGCCTGTTGATGGTACTGGTGATTCCCCTGTTGATGATCCAGGACAAGGTTCGTGACCGCAGTAATGAAGCCTGGCAGGTAAAACAGCAGATCGCCCGCCAGGTCAGTGGCGAGCAGCAGATCAGTGGCCCGGTGATTGTTACCCAACGTGTCCGCAAGCAACTGGTGGAAAAGGCGGACTGCCGTCGCGGCGACAGCTGTACCGTGGTGGAAAAACGCACTGTCCTGGAAAGCCAGATTCCTGATGTGCTGAATATGGATGGGCAGCTGCAGACACAGATGCGTTATCGAGGGATCTACGGTACGTCGGTCTATCGCAGCCTGTTGCATCTGGAAGCAGTGTTTCCGGCCAATTGGCAGCAGGTCAAACAGCCGGAGCAAGTGGTGGCGTCTCGTCCATCGTTGCTGGTGTTGCAGATCAGCGACCTGCGCGGTCTGGTGGAGCGTCCGCAGATCCTGGTAAACGATGTGCCCCTGCCATTGGTGGAAACCGAGCAGCTGCCGTCCGGGCTGGGCGCCAACGCAGTGGCAGTGCAAGTGCCCGATGAACTGGCCGGTGCCTTTACCGTCAAGGTGCGCCTGAACCTGAACGGCACGGAATCTCTGGCTGCCTTGCCATTGGCGAAAGAAACCCGCATCGGCCTGCGTGCAGATTGGCCACACCCCAGCTTTGAAGGGCTGGTATTACCCGTGGAAAGAGAGATCAATACAGATGGCTTCACCAGCCAGTGGCGAACCAACAGCCTGGCAGCGGCCAGCGCCATTCTCTGCGCCCGGGGCGACGGCGCCTGCGGTGACGCCAGTCAGGCTCTGCGGGTAAGACTGGTGCAGCCGGTAACCGGCTTGCTGTCCAGTGAGAGGGCCCTGAAATACAGCTACCTGATCGTCGGCCTGACCTTCGCCGCCTTCTTCCTGTTCGAGATATTGCGTCGCTACCCGTTGCATGCCATGCAGTATCTGCTGGTGGGTCTGGCGTTGGCCATGTTCTACCTGTTGCTGGTAGCCCTGAGCGAGCACATCGATTTCGCCCTGGCGTATCTGGTCGCAGCGCTGGCCTGCTGTGCCTTGATCGGCGTTTACCTGATGGCAGTATTGCGATCCCCTAGAGCGGGGTGGGTCTTCGCTGTCAGTTTGCTGCTGGTGCAGGGCCTGATCTACGGCATTCTGATGGCAGAAGACTACGCCTTGCTGCTTGGCGCCCTGTTACTTTTCGCGGCTCTGGCGCTGGTGATGATCGTCACCCGTCACCTGGACTGGCATGGCTTTGCGGTTCCCGGTAAGGCCATGGCGAAAGCCAAATCGGAACCGGGTGAATAACATGACTAGTGGTCGCATCGCACGCTTGCTACGGGCCAGCCGGCGTTTCCCCGCCCAACGTCGCGATTTGCTGGAGCGGGCCCTGCGCCTGTGCCAGCAGGCGCTGGCCGGCAACGCCCGGGATCGCGAAGCCATGTTGTGGCTAGGCCTAATCTGGTGGCAGTTGGGGGCTCGCCGTCGAGGTCGGGCAATTTTAAGAGCAGCACATAATTCGTTTTAGTAAAGCCGGGTTATCAGGAGGTCATTCGCAACGCGAAGCCGATTAACAACATTACAGACATAGCAATTTTGTGGATGTTGCGGTTTTTTTACAATTGGGTTACTACTTAACGCGGATCAAGGGAGCCCATGAACGGGCTCAGGATGACCTTGGTTCACTTTATTAATCAGGGAGAAATTCATGAATAAGAAAATTCCAGTGTTTGCGATTGCCGCGCTTGCCGGTGCCATCAGCCAGACTGCCATGGCTGAAGTGCCTTCTTTTAATTACATGCAGTTCGACTATGTTGTGTCCGGTGACACGGAAGTTAGCGAGGGCGGTCTGTCCGAGTCGTTTGATCTTGAACAGGGCTTCGGTCTGCAGGGCGGTTTCGAAATCGGTGACTATGTCATGGTCATGGGGCGGCATTTGTCGCTGGACTATGAGGATGACCTGGGTTTTGCATTGGGTGACGCTGATAATGCCGTGTTTAACGACATGACGTTTATTGGTGTCGGTGCGCATATCCCGGTGGCGGATATGGTCGACCTTTATGGTGCAGTTGGTTTCAGCCGCCCAACGTTCATTGGTATTGCCGGTGAGGGGTATGGCCTGGAAGTCGGCGCCCGTGCCAACTTTGAAATGGTGACCGCATCACTCTGGTACAACATGGGTCAGACGGATACCAAGATTGGTACGGACTCCCTGGATATTGACCCGGAATTACTGGGCCTGGATGTGGCCATTTCCTTCGCGCCGGATGCTCCCGAGCTGGTGCTGGGATATGTTGATGCGACCCACGAGCTCGAGATTGACAACGATAAACTTGACCTGGATTACGATCACTTCTCCATTGGCGTAAGAAAATCCTTCTGATCGCCCTGAACCGGGATCCGCTTGCGGATCCCGTGTTTCTTCTTGTTCCAGGAAAATCCTTCCATCGTAGTCAGCCAACGGAAAATTTTCTTTCACCTGTTTAATGATCGAGTGCCATTTGGATTTCAAGAAAAAGACCGCGCTCCATCCAGGAACGCGGTCTTTTTTTTCAGTACCGGCAGGCGCCATTTCGCGAACGATTAACTATTCATTACCTTTCCCGTATGCCCGCAAAAACAACGCCACCACTTGCTCTGCATGGGGTTGTGCCTCGCTGGCCGTCATCGGTTGCTGATAGCCGATCATAACGCGCATGTGCTGGCAGCCCTGCAACAGGGAAAAGAAGTTTTCTGATGCCTGCTTGGGATCACTGACATCAAGCTGCCCGGCGGCGTTGGCGCTGCGGATCAGGTTTTCCATGGCGGTGAGCGTACGTTGCGGGCCTGCCTCGAAAAACAACCGTGCCATTTCAGGGTCCTGCGTGGCCTGGCTGTTCATAAGCCGTTGCAGCTCCACGGCATCCGGGCTGTGGATCAGTTCGAGAAAGGCCAGGCCAATCTTGGTGAGGGTGGTGCGCAGGGGCTGGCTTTCGTCCAGCTCAAAGATCGGCACCGGCAGCATATTCTGGCATTTTGCCTCGATAGCCGCGGAGAATAACGTTTCCTTGTCGCTGAAATGGCTATAAACCGTCAGTTTGGAGACCTTGGCCTCCTTGGCCACCGCATCCATGCTGGTGCCAGCAAACCCTTGGGAAACAAAGAGTTTTTTGGCGGCATTAAGAATGGCCGCGCGCTTGGCCGGATCCTTGGGGCGGCCACGGGTGGCAGGGGCGTTGGTGTCGATCATCTCGCTCATATTTCAATACTGGACGGTTCAGTTTAATAAAATTACTATACTGGCTAGTATAGCATAAAGGGAAGGCAACCGTCGGTGGCTTTCAAGGTAAACACGGGTTAGTAAAGGGTAGAGGGTAGCTGCCATGTTTCGTTCACTGTTGATACCGGGTCTGGTTATCGGGGTCGTTGGGGCTTTCAGCCTGCAGGCCTGTTCCGATGCGGAATCCGGCAAAACCGAAGCGCCGCGTCCGGCGCTGGTGGTTCAGCCGCTGACTGCCGGTGCCAGCCAGGATGTCTTTCCCGGCGAAGTGCGTGCCCGTTACGAGCCGGAGCTGGGTTTTCGCATCGCCGGCAAGATCAGCCAGCGCAAGGTGGACGTGGGTGATCGCGTCAGCAAGGGCGATGTGCTGGCCACCCTGGATACCGATGATGTGAACCTGCAATTGGATGCGGCCCGTGCCCGTTTTGCCTCCGCCCAGGCCGACCACAAGCTGGCCCGTAGCGAGCTGGACCGTCATCAGGCCCTGCTTGAACGCCAGGTCATCAGCCGCTCCCAGTACGACGGGGTGGAAAGCCGTTTCGATGCGGCCCAGGCCCAGCTTCGCCAGGCCCGCGCCAACCTGAATGTGGCCCGCAACCAGACTGACTATGCCACCCTCAAGGCACCGAAGGACGGGGTCATCGCCCAGCGTCTGGCGGAAGCCGGCCAGGTGGTGGCCGCCGGCCAACCGGTGTTTGTGCTGGCGGTGGATGGCGATCGGGAGGTGCGTATCGACCTGCCGGAGCAGGACGTGGGTCGGTTCGTCATCGGCATGCCGGTGGCTATTGAACTATGGTCGCGCAAGGGCAAGGTGTTCCCCGGCACCCTGCGGGAGCTCTCCCCGTCGGCAGACCCGCGTTCGCGCACCTTTGAAGCCCGGGTGGCCTTTGATAACGACGATGTAGGTGCGGACCTGGGCCAGTCGGCCCGGGTGGTGGCCAGTGGCGCCGCCGGCAATGGCGTGCTCACGCTGCCCCTGGCTGCGGTTACTGCGGAGGGGGATGAGCGATATGTCTGGGCGGTGAACCCTGCAGATTCCAGCCTGATAAAAACTCCGGTGGAAACCGGCGCCTATGGTGCGGAAACCATCCCTGTGCTGTCAGGCCTGCAAGCGGACACCTGGGTGGTAGCCGCCGGTACCCATTTGCTTCGTGAAGGGCAGACGGTGATTCCCGTGGATCGCCAGAATCGGCAGATTGAAATGGTGGCAGCAGACACCCGATCCCCGGCCGATGACGCCGAGACCGAGAGCGAATAGGGAGCACCACCATGTCATTCAATCTCTCGGAATGGGCACTCAAGAACCGCGCTCTGGTGCTCTACGCCATGATCCTGCTCGGTGCCATGGGCGCTATTTCCTACGCCAGCCTGGGGCAGAGCGAAGACCCGCCGTTCACCTTCAAACTGATGACCATCAATACTCAGTGGCCCGGTGCCAGTGCCGAGGAAGTGTCACGGCAGATTACCGAGCGCATCGAAAAGAAGCTGATGGAAACCGGCGACTTCGAGCGCATCACTTCCTACTCCCGCCCCGGTGAATCGCTGGTCATGTTCATGGCCCGGGACGAAATGCGTTCCAAGGAGATCAAGGATCTCTGGTACCAGGTGCGCAAGAAAGTGGGTGATATCCGTCATACCCTGCCCCGGGATGCACTGGGGCCGTTCTTCAACGATGAATTCGGCACCACCTTCGGCAACATCTATGCGTTGACCGGCCCGGGTTTCGACTACGCCATCATGAAAGACTACGCCGACCGCCTGCAGCTGGCCCTGCAGCGCGTGGAGGACGTGGGCAAGGTGGAGCTGGTGGGTCTGCAGGACGAAAAGATCTGGGTGGAAATTTCCAACACCAAGCTGGCGTCCCTGGGCATTCCCCTGGTCACCGTGCAGCAGGCGTTGCAGTCGCAGAATGCGGTGGCCGACGCCGGCTTTTTTGAAACCCCCAGCAGTAGAGTGCGCCTACGGGTGTCCGGGGAATTCACCAGTGTGGAGGATATCCGCCACTTCCCTATACAGGTGGGCAACCGCACCATCAAATTGGGTGACATTGCCACCGTTTATCGTGGCTTCAGTGATCCACCCCAGCCGCGAATGCGTTTCATGGGTGAGAATGCCATCGGCATTGCGGTGTCCATGAAGGACGGCGGTGACATTCTCAAATTGGGTGAAAACCTGGACAAGGCCTTCGCCGAACTGCAGAAGAGCCTGCCGTTGGGGATGGAACTGCGCAAGGTCTCCGATCAGCCGGCAGCGGTGGAAGCCGGAGTAGGCGAGTTCGTACAGGTGTTGATGGAAGCCCTGGTGATCGTGTTGCTGGTGAGTTTCTTCTCACTGGGCTGGCGGACCGGCATGGTGGTCGCCCTGTCCATTCCGCTGGTGCTGGCCATGACCTTTGCGTCCATGAAGTATTTCGACATCGGCCTGCACAAGATTTCCCTGGGGGCGCTGGTGCTGGCGCTGGGGCTGATGGTGGACGATGCCATTATTGCCGTGGAGATGATGGCAATCAAAATGGAGCAGGGCTTCAGCCGTATCAAAGCTGCCGGCTTTGCCTGGAAAAGCACAGCCTTTCCCATGCTCACCGGTACCTTGATCACTGCGGCAGGCTTTCTGCCAATCGCCACGGCGCAATCCAGCACCGGTGAATACACACGCTCGATTTTCCAGGTGGTGACCATCGCTTTGCTGGCTTCCTGGATTGCTGCGGTGGTGTTCGTGCCTTATCTGGGTGAAAAACTGCTGCCTAACCTGGCCAGGAAAAATGCCAGTGGCGACGTGCACGATCCTTATCAGAAACCTTTCTATCAGCGTTTTCGTAGCGTGGTGGAATGGTGCGTGCGCTATCGCAAAACCGTCATCGGTCTGACCGTAGGCATCTTCGTGTTTTCCCTGCTGCTGTTCAGCCTGGTGCCCCAACAGTTCTTCCCGTCTTCCAACCGGCTGGAGCTGATGGTGGACATGAAACTGGAAGAGGGTGCCTCGCTCATCGCTACCCAGGAGCAGGCTCTGCGCCTGGAAGCCATGCTCGGCGAAAATGAGCTGATCGAAAATTACGTGGGCTACATGGGCAGCGGTTCACCCCGTTTCTATCTGTCTCTCGACCAGAAACTGCCGGCGGCGTCGGTGGCCCAGTTCGTCATTCTTACCCGCAATATCGACGAGCGTGAGCAGGTGCGGAGTTGGCTGGAGGAAACCCTGAAGCGGGACTTCCCCACCGTACGTACCCGTGTGTCGCGGCTGGAAAACGGCCCGCCGGTGGGCTATCCGTTGCAATTCCGGGTCTCCGGGGAGCACATTCCCCAGGTCCGTGAACTGGCCCGGCGGGTGGCGGCACAGGTCCGCGATAATCCACACACCCAGAACGTGCACCTGGACTGGGAAGAGCCCAGCAAGGTAGTGCGCCTGAACGTGGACCAGGACCGGGCGCGGACATTGGGAATTACCACCGCTGATCTGTCCACGGCCCTGCAGGCATCGCTTTCCGGTGTAGCGGTGAGCCAGTACCGTGAAGACAACGAACTGATCAATGTGGAAGTGCGCGGCGACAGTCACGAACGCCACGCCCTGGGCTTGCTTGGCAACCTGGCAGTGCAAACGGACAGTGGTCGCAGCGTGCCGCTGAACCAGATCGCTACCCTGGAGTACGGTTTCGAGGAAGGTATTATCTGGCACCGTGATCGATTGCCTACTGTGACCATTCTGGCTGACGTGAAGGACGATGCCCTGCCGGCCACTCTGGTCAATCAGATCATGCCGCAGCTGGAAGATGTGCGCGCCGACTTGCCGCCAGGCTATCTGCTGGAAGTGGGGGGCACTGTGGAAGAATCGGCTCGTGGGCAGAAATCCGTCAATGCCGGCATGCCGCTGTTCATACTGGTGGTGGTTACTTTGCTGATGCTGCAACTGCGCAGCATGCCTCTGTCGCTGATGGTGTTTATCACTGCACCGCTGGGGCTGATCGGGGTGACCTTCTTCCTGCTGATCTTCCAGAAGCCATTCGGTTTCGTGGCCATGCTCGGCACCATCGCGTTGGCCGGCATGATCATGCGTAATGCGGTAATTCTGGTGGACCAGATCGGCCAGGACATGGACCAGGGGCTCAGTACCTGGGATGCCATCATCGAATCGACGGTGCGTCGTTTCCGGCCCATTGTGCTCACCGCGCTCACCGCCGTACTGGCCATGATCCCGTTGTCTCGCAGCGTCTTCTTCGGCCCCATGGCGGTGGCCATCATGGGCGGCCTGATAGTGGCAACGGCACTGACCTTGCTGTTCCTGCCGGCGCTTTACGCCGCCTGGTTCCGGGTGAAGGAAGAACACGCAACAGCCACACACAACGAACGCTGATGAAATGCCGGTCATCGCCGGCTTCCCCTTGGCCCCGGTTCTTCCGGGGCTTTTTTT
>NZ_JABURH010000183.1:3637-10507 GCF_014762765.1 Alcanivorax sp. | reverse complement strand
TCGATAGTCAGCGCCTCGCTCCGCCCCTGGTGTGCCGCCCTTACACAGCGAAGGCTGAATGTTCCTGCCCGGTCAAATCGCCACGGCAAGGTCACCGTAGTGCCCGGCTCGCTCAGGCGGGTGTTGGGGTAATCCTTGCGCAGATCGGGCATCAGCTTGTGGATCAGATCCTGATCGCGCAGGGCGGCGTCATCGCCCAGGGCAAACAGGTGCCAGTCATCACTGTGGTTTGTCAGGCTCAACCGCACACTGTGCTGGTAGGAGATGGCCAGGCTGGCGGGCGTCCAGGAATTGTAAAAACTCACCGGCAGGATGGGTAAATCCACCGGGTTTCGAAGGGCCGTGCCCGCCGCCATGGGGATCTCGTCTGGCAGAAAGCCATGGGCCCCGCTACCCTGCGATAAAGACAGCGTGCCGGCCAGCAGTACAACAATAGGGTATTTCAGTCGGTCAGGCATGGCATCGTGTATGAAATGGAGGGATCTCTGTGAGAACAAGAATACGTGTTTTGTTGATGGCTTGCCTGTGCATCTGTGTGGCCTCCGTCAGTGCCGCACCCCTCACTGTGGCAGTGAAGGCCTCGCCCCCATTCAGCTTCCAGAATGGCGATCGCTGGGATGGTGTCAGCGTTGAGCTGTGGGAACAGATCGCCGAGCAGGCCGGCTATGAATACCGCTTCCGCCCCTACAAGACCGTGTCCGACATGCTTGCGGCGGTGGAGCTGGGTCAGGCGGATGTGGCCATTGGCGCGATCAGTGTCACCGCCGACCGGGAGAGGCGGCTGGATTTCACCCAGCCCATGTACCGGGGCGGGCTGGGCATTGCCACCCGCACCGAAGCCAGCGGCTGGATGACCACCCTGCGCGGCCTGTTTTCCTGGAAGTTCTTCTCCGCTGTGCTGGCCCTTGGGTTGGTGCTGTTACTGGTCGGATTGCTGGTGTGGATGTTCGAACGCAAGAAAAACCCGGAACAGTTCGGCGGCTCCATTGGCCAGGGGATCGGCAGTGGCTTCTGGTGGTCGGCAGTGACCATGACCACCGTGGGCTATGGTGACAAAGCGCCGGTGAGTACCGCGGGTCGTTTCATCGGGTTGGTGTGGATGTTTGTCAGCATCATCACCATTTCCGGTTTCACCGCCGCCATCGCTTCCAGCGTTACCGTCAATCAGTTGCAGACCCGGGTGGCCGGGGCTGGTGATCTGCCCCGTGTTAACACCGCTGTAGTGGAAAACACCAGTGGCGAGCAATGGCTGGTGGGCGAAGGGCTCAGCTACCGCCCTTACCCGAACCTGGAAAAGGCCATGCGCGCGGTCGTGCTCGGCGAGGTGGATGCGCTGGTGGCGGACGCCCCGGTAATGCGCTACATGCTGCGCGAACGGGAAACCTCTCAGGTATTGGTGTTACCGAAGCTGGTGCGTGAGGAGAGCTACGCGTTCGCTGTGGCTAACGGCAGTCAACTGCGCGAGCCCATCGACCAGGCCATGCTGGACATTCTGTCCTCCCAGGAATGGCGACTGGTGTTGAACCGCTATCTCGGTGCAGATCAGTAGCCTCTGTTCATTGGTTATCAGCAAGCTTCAGACGTCGCTGTTATCAAGAAACAGCGGCGCCAGGCTTGCCAATTCTTCTTCCAGATTCCAGTGCATTTCCCGAGCGGTTACGTGTAGCAGTATCAGTGCATTGACGGGGGCGTCGGACTGACGATTGCCGCGCAAACGCCGGGTAAAGCAGCGGTTCAATTCATTCAGTGCCGCATAGCGTGCGTTGAGATCGGCCAGCGACACTTGGCTATTCTGGCGTTTATTCATGTGCTGCTGCAGCAGATACAGGCTGGCAGTGCGCACCAGGGTTTCTGTGGCGTTGCTGAGGGGAAGATGGAATCTGGCCATCGGTCGCAGGAAACGGGTGTGCGGGCAGTCGCTGAGCCCACAGATCAAACCGAAGAGAGAGCTCAGCGCGCGCTGCAATGTGCTTGTCTGTTGATACTGCCGCTGCGGAGTATCCACTTGCACTGAAACCGTTTGAAACGAGTCGCCCAGCGCCGAGTCTGGCAGCAGAAACGCCAGGTTGAGCGCGATGGGGCAATATCGGTGAGTCTCTTTATCTAGCGGGCAGTGGCTGCATTGATGGTAAGTCAGTTCTGCCCAGGCGGGAGGTTTGAAACTGTCGGGAATGGCGATGGTGTCATCCACCAGTTCGATGGCGATGCGTTGTTGCCCGCCTTCCGGTGTGGTGAGGGTGTACGCATAATCAGGCTGCATGGACTTTTTCAGACTGCTTCAGCGGCAGCTTGATGATGAACGTGGTGCCAGTGCCGGGTGCACTTTCCACTGTCATGGTGCCGCCATGATGGCGGATGATGTCATGACAAATCGACAGGCCCAGACCGGTCCCCTTACCGATGGGTTTGGTAGTGTAGAAAGGCTCGAAAATCTGCTCCAGATTCTCGCTCGGAATCCCCGGGCCGTCATCGGCTACTTTCAGTGTGCACCACTGGTCGTCACAGTCTGCGCTAATGGTGATAGTGCCTTTGCCTTCGATGGCCTGGGCCGCGTTGACGAACAGATTCATGAACACCTGTGAAAGCTGGCTTTCCGAGCCAGGGATCAGCGGCAGGGATTCCAGGTTGGCGTGGCTGACATTGATCCGATTCTTCAGCTCGTGCTTGGCCAGGTTCAGTGATGTAGCGATGCAGGATGCAATATTGGTGGGAGAAAAGGATTCCGGCTGGTTGTGGGAGAAATTTTTCAGATCGCGGATGATCTGCTTGATGCGTTCAATCCCCTCACTGGTTTCATCGATCAGAGCCGGGTGATCTTCCAGCATGAAACTGAGTTTCCGCTGATCGATTTTCAGGTCGGACTCAGCCTGCAGAAATTGCTGGAATTTCTTTTCGTTGATTCGTTTCTGTAACCCCTTGATCACGCCGGACATGGTATCCATGTATTCCCGCGAGCGATTCAGGTTGGAGGACAGCATGGCTATCGGGTTGTTGATCTCATGGGCAATGCCCGCCGAGATAGTGCCCAGGGAAGCCATTTTTTCAGAATGCAGCAACATGGTTTCTACATGGCTCAATTTCTGGTCTTTCTCTTTTACCTCCTGAATCAGCTGATTGTTCTCTGTCTTGATGTCGGTAATGTCCGTACCGAAGTAAATAAAGCCGTCATCCTCATCAGAAATATAGGAAAGCGGAAACAGGAACATGTTCATCCAGTAAAGGCTGCCATCCGCCCGCTGATTGCACACCTCCCCATTCCAGACCCCGGACGCCGCATGCTTGCATTGCATGATAGGCAGGCCGCTGTCATGGCTATCCGGATGGTTGATGCTTTCGTTCTTTCCGATCAGCTGGGAAAAAGCGTGGCCGCTCAGCGACAGGAACTTGCCGTTGGCAAAGGTAATGGTGCCCTGGCTGTCCGTGGTCAGCACGCAATACTCATCAATGATGCGGGCCAGGGGGCCGAGCAGGGCCTTGTTGAGTTTGTACTCATCCGCATTGACCTCGATCAGATGCATCTTGCGCCCGAACCGGTTGTCCGTCAGGGAGGCAAACTCCGACAGTTTGGCTTCCACATTGATGGAGGTGCGGTAGGTTTTGTAAAGAAAGAAGATGATGATAAGAAGAATCACAGTGGAAGAAACCAGAAACAATCCTTGCGCTTCCATACCGAAACCGATTTCGGTGTTGTTCATGATACTTTCCATGGAACATGTCTTCCTGTATTTGGCTAGCCGAGGTCAGTCCTCATAGCCAAGACTGCGCAGTGTCTTGCGTTGTTCGCGAACGGTTTCCGCGAGGATGCGGTTTTCCAGCAAAATATCGCGGAACTTGAGCCCTTCGCGGATATTGTCGAGCAGTTGATCGTCATCCCAGGGTTTGGGTATGAAGCGGAATGCACCGGCCTTGTTGATGGCGGACATGACAGTTTCGATATCAATCACTCCGGTGAGAAGAATGCGGATGGTATCCGGCTGGATATCGCGCAGTTCCTGCAACAGTTCCAGGCCGTTGATCTCCGGCATCATGTAATCGGTAATGACCGCATCGAAAACGGTGGTGCGCGCCCGGCGCAGGGCTTCCCGGGGGTCCTGGTAGGTTTCCACCTCCCAGTCGGTGTACATGTTGATGGTGCGCTTCAGGGCCTTGAGGATGTAATCCTCATCATCAACAAGCATGACCTGGTACATATCACGATCCTCGTCCATGGCCTTCCGGGCGCAGTGCTGAGTCATGTCATGGGGGGAGGCTGCGCCGGGCCGTCATCTTTGACGATACTCGCGGGTATCAGTGCTGACAATTGATGGCAGGTCGTGCTTTGTCCCAGTCATGCTGTCTGTTCTGCCGTTTGTCAGGGATGTGCAGATCTGGCGCTTACAGGCAGGAAAAACGCCCAGTAAACCGGCTAACTCTTATTCCTTGCGGGAAGCGATGCTCGCATCGCTTCCCACGATAGAAAAGCGTTCTTTCCGAGGTTTGCTAGCGGACAGTGGTAATCGCCTTGGTCACCGAACCGGTGGCAATCAGTCGCTCTTCGCCGTTGGCATTCACCGCCAGGGCTTCCGCCCGCATGGCCGCCAGGGTGCGGCCCAGTCGGTCCAGGCGGGCGCGGATGACCACGCTTTCGCCTTTCATGGCAGCGCGCAGGACACTGCTGTGAGTTTCCACGGTAACCGGTTGCTGATCGGCGGACAGCGAAGGCACCACCGCAAAAAAACAGGCCACGTCCATCAGTGCATAGACAATGCCGCCATGCAGGGCGCCCATGGGGTTGGCGGTGAAATCGTTCACCGCGAAACGCACCTCGCTGCGGCCTTCGCCGGCACTCAGCAGCTCCAGCTCGCAGGCGCTGTGCAGGGGGTGGGCAAGAACGGAATCACGGACTTCTTCCAGGCGGCTCATGGTATCTCTCGTCAGAAAACGGGGCCGTTACTGTGCCTCCTGCTGCGACGGCTGTGAATGACCGGATGAAACTAAATCCCTTGACCGGGGTCTTCACTATTCGCAAAGTGGAACCCCTTCAACCCTTGGCAGGCACCATGAAAGCACTGGTCTGGACATTGCTGCTGATCATCTGCACACACGTGCTGGTGCTTGATGCCATGCATCATGAGCACGATGCCGACGTGGCCGTGGAACAGCTCGATGATGCGCCCGTCCAGCTGGACGTGCTGGATGCCAGTGGTGATCATTGCTGCCAGTGCCATGGTTTCATGGCCAGTGCCGATTGCGCGCCTGTGCGACTGCCCGCGCCGCCGGCCCGGGTATTAGCGCTGCGTCCTCCCTTGCCGGACGCGCCGGCGGATAATCCGTTTCGCCCTCCCATCGCCTGATCGTCTTTCCGAGCCCGAGTTGCGCCTGAGCGCGACAGATTCCGGATAATCGATCAGGAGCTTTCCCGTGGAAAGTCTATCCCCCGTAGTGCGCGGTTGCGCACTGCTATTGCTGCTATGCGCCACCCGGCTGCAGGCAGACACCCCCGCCGGCCAGTGGGCCGGCTGGCTGCAACAACAGATCAACAGCCTGCCCGCCAGCCGTGCCATCAATGCCGAACAGGAACGCTGGCTGGCGGAAAACCGTGATGCGGCGCAGCCGCTCTACAACCCTGCGCTGAACATCGGCTATGAAGACAGCGCGGAAACCACCCGAACCCTGGGGCTCAGCCAGACCCTGGACTGGTCCGGCAAGGCGCGCGCCCGCCGCGATGCGGTGGCGGTGCGCGACACCCTGGCACAACTTCGCGCCGACAAGGCCCGCGCCAGCTTGCTGGCGGACAGCCTCAATGCGCTGGTGGCCTTCGATGCCGCCCGTGCCCGGCTGGCCGCCACTCGCGCCCAGGAGCAGCAGCTGTCCGCACTCAGTGAGTTGATCCGGCGCCGTGAACAGGCCGGAGATCTGGGGCAGGTGGATGCGCAACTGGCCTGGCTGTCCCTGGCCCAGGCCCAGCAGACACTGGCGGAAGCGGAAAGCGATGCCACGGCGGCGGCGACCCGATTGCAGCAGGTGTTAGCCAGTGCCCAGCCGGGCCGGCCCCTCCCCGCGGCTCGCCATTGGCAAGCGGTGGCAGTCAGTACCGATACCTCGCAACGGCTGCCGGCCAGCTTTGATCTGCGTCTTGCCCAGCAGCAGCTGGCGCTGGCGGAGCAGGGCGCCACCCTGGCGAGCCGTCAGCGCCGGGCCGATCCCACGCTGGGGTTCAGTGTCGGCCAGGAAGGCGACGACAACCTGTGGGGCGTGGATATCAGCCTGCCGCTGAAAATCTTCAATACCGGTAACGATCGCTATCAGGCTGCCCTGGCCGACAGCGAGTCCCGCCGCGCCTTGCTGGAGAAAACCCGCGCCGATATCACCGCCCAGCTCGACGGCGCCCTGCGCGATTACCAGCAGCGCCGTGAGCGCTGGCAAACCTGGCAGCAACTGACCGGCGACACCCTGGCCCGCAGCGATGCGCTGCTGGAACGGGTCTGGCAACAGGGCGAGCTCACCACCCAGAGCTACCTGCAGGCTCTCAACCAGCGCCTGGATACCCGCCTGTCCGGTATCGCCCTGCGCGAAGCCATGCAACAGGCCTGGATCCGATGGCTCGAGGAAAGTGCCCAGCTCAATGACTGGTTGAATAGCCTCGCTAACTAACAAGGTCTCTGTAGGAACCGAGCGTAGCGAAGGTAACAGCCGCAGGCTGGCCCGAAGGGTGAGCTGAGCGAATAACACCTCTTGAGGTGCGAACGGTTTAGGCACGGAACCTGTGCAATGGCTTCGCACCTCGAGAGGTGCTCCTACAAAAAAATTGGAAATTTTTTATGAAAACCAAAATACGTTTCAAGCAATCCCCACTGGCCCTTGCCCTGCTGGCAACCCTGGCCAGCCCCG
>NZ_JABURH010000183.1:0-2715 GCF_014762765.1 Alcanivorax sp. | reverse complement strand
TGCACCCGGGCATGTTCGCCGATGTGGCGTTGTCGTTAGCCGCACCCGAGAACGCGCTCACCGTGCCGGAAGAAGCGCTGACCCGAAGCCCGGATGGTGATTGGCAGTTGTTCGTGGAAGAAGAGCCGGGCCATTACCAACCCGTGGAAATCCAGCTCAACGGCCAACTGGCAAACCGTCGCATCGTCACTGGCATTGAGCCGGGCACCCGCGTGGTCACCCGCGGCGCTTTTTTTCTGGCCAGTGAAATGGCCAAGTCCGGCTTCGACATCCACAACCACTGAGGATCACCGTCATGTTTAATCGCATTGTCGATTGGGCGGTGACCAACCGTCTGATTGTGTTGTTGCTGCTGGTGATCACCCTCGGGGTGATCGGCTGGCAATTGCCCAACCTGAAACTGGATGCCTTCCCGGACGTGACCAACGTCCAGGTACAGGTGAACACCGAAGCGGAAGGTCTGGCCGCGGAAGAAGTGGAGCAGCTGATCACCTATCCCATCGAGGCGGTGATGTACGCGTTGCCCCAGGTGGCCGAGGTGCGCTCCATTTCCAAGACCGGCCTGTCCATCGTCACCGTGGTGTTCGAGGAAGGCACCGATATCTACTTTGCCCGCCAACTGGTGTTCGAACGGCTGCAGGCGGCACGGGAAGATATTCCCGAGGGCGTCGGCACCCCGGAAATGGGCCCCAACACCTCCGGGCTCGGTCAGGTCTATCAATACCTGCTCACCGCCCAGCCCGGTTCCGGGGTGGATGCCATGCAACTGCGCAGTCTTAACGACTGGGTGTTGAAGCTGCTGCTGATGCCGGTGGGCGGCGTCACCGATGTGCTCAGCTACGGCGGCGACGTGCGCCAGTATCAGGTGAACGTGAACCCCACCCGCCTGCTGGCCTACGACCTGACCCTGCAACAGGTCATGGACGCCATCGCCGCCAACAACCGCAACGCCGGCGGCTGGTATCTGGATCGCGGGGCCGAGCAATTGGTGATTCGCGGCATGGGCTGGGTAGGTAGCGGCGAGCAGGGGCTCGGCGACATTGCCGCCATTCCCCTCAAGGAAGTGGACGGTACCCAGGTGCGCGTCAGCGATGTGGCCAAGGTGGAGTTCGGCGGCGAGATCCGACAGGGCGCGCTCACCATGACCCGCCGCGATGCCAACGGCGAACCGGAAGCGTTGGGCGAAGTGGTGGCGGGCATCGTGCTCAAGCGCATGGGCGCCAACACCAAAGCCACCATCGATGGCATCAAGGATCGCGAAGCGCGCATCCGCCAGGCCCTGCCCGACGGGGTGGAATTCCAGGTGTTCTACGACCAGGCCGATCTGGTGGAAAAAGCCGTGGGCACTGTGGTCACCGCCTTGCTGCTGGCCTTTGTGTTTATCGTCATCGTGCTGGCGCTGTTCCTCATGAATCTCCGCGCCACGGCCCTGGTGCTGTTGTCCATTCCCCTTTCCATTGGCCTGGCGCTACTGGTCATGGCCAGCCTGGACATGTCCGCCAACCTCATGTCCCTGGGCGGCCTGGCCGTGGCCATCGGTATGCTGGTGGATGGCTCCGTGGTGATGGTGGAAAACATCTTCAAGCACCTGAGCCGGGTAGAGGGCAGCCATGATCAACCGGGCGGCATCGCCCTGCGCGTGAAAGACGCCGCCCAGGAAGTGGCGCGCCCGGTGTTCTTTGCCGCCAGCATTATTCTTGTGGTGTTCATGCCCCTGTTCGCCTTCGAAGGGGTGGAAGCGAAAATGTTCGTGCCCATGGCCATCAGCATCATGCTCGCCATGGCCGCCGCCGTGCTGGTGGCGTTGATCGTGGTGCCGGCCCTGGCGGGCTTTCTGTTCCGCCACGGCGTGGAAGACAAGCCCAACCGTCTGATGCAGTGGCTGGAAGCCCGCTACCGCGCCGTGCTGGCCAGGGCCATGCAGGCGCGCAAAGCGGTCATCGGCGGTGCCGTGGGGCTGTTCGCCCTGGCGCTGGCCACCACGCCCTTTATCGGCACCGAGTTCGTGCCGGTACTGGAAGAAGGCACCCTGGCCCTGCGCGTCACCCTGGCCCCGTCCTCCAGCCTCGATACCGCGTTAGCCGTGGGGGAAAAACTGGAACAGGAAATCATGACCTTCCCGGAAGTCACCTACGCACTCAGCCGGGTAGGCCGCGCGGAAATCGGCGGCGACCCGGAGCCGGTGAGCAACGTGGAAATCTACATCGGCCTCAAGCCGGTGAGTGAATGGGAAAGTGCCAGCAATCGCCTCGAGCTGCAGGAAAAAATTCAGCAAAAGCTCGATGTGCATCCCGGCCTGCTGCTCAACTTTTCCCAGCCCATCGCCATGCGCGTGGACGAACTGCTCTCCGGCGTCAAAGCCCAGCTGGCCATCAAACTGTTCGGCCCGGACCTAGCCGTGCTGCAGGAAAAAGGCGAGGCCATCACCCAGGTCGTGAAAGCCGTGGACGGTGCCACCGATGTGCAACTGGAACAGATCGCCGGGGAAGCCCAGCTGGTGGTCACCCCGGATCGCAACGCCCTCAGTCGCTATGACCTCAGCGTCAACCAGGTCATGGATCTGGTCAGCAACGGCCTCGGTGGCGGCAGCGCCGGGCAGGTGATCAACGGCAACGAACGCTACGACATTTACGTGCGGCTGGAACAAAGTGCCCGCAACAACGCCGAGGCCATCCGCAACCTGCGCCTGAAAGCCGCCGACGGTGCCTGGGTGCG
>NZ_JABURH010000121.1 GCF_014762765.1 Alcanivorax sp. | reverse complement strand
CGTAGCTGCCTGTTGTCATGTAACCGACACGCAATCCCCCTAGGCTGTTATGCCATGTTATGGATAACCGTCTGCCTGTCATGTCCCGCCTGTTGATTCTTTTTCCCTGCAGCCACATGGGCAATCTGCTGATAGCCCTGCCGCACCTGCGTGCCATGCTGGCCGCACATCCCGAATCACTGCTGATGGTGAATCAGCGCTATCAGACGCTGGTGGAGCAGAGCCTGCCCGGTGAGTCGCGATTGCTGTATTACCCGGAACAGTCCCTGTCACGACAAATGCCGTTGTTTCAGCGCGTCCACAGTTACCTGAAACTGGTCATGGCCATGCGCCGCTTCCATTCGAAGGTGGTCGTGGATATCGAGGGGGAACAAAAGTCTGCCACCTTGGCGCGGCTCAGTGGCGCCGCAGAGCGCATCGGCCCGCATCGCCGCCATGGCCAGTGGTTCTATACACAGCAGCCACCGGTAGACTGGTCCGGCCATCGCTGGCAAGCCTACGCCAGCCTGAGCCGGCCGGCGGCAAGCTCACCGGCACACTATCTACCACT
Source organism: Alcanivorax sp. (assembly GCF_014762765.1). Taxonomy (GTDB): domain Bacteria; phylum Pseudomonadota; class Gammaproteobacteria; order Pseudomonadales; family Alcanivoracaceae; genus Alcanivorax. The sequence continues at coordinate 3,336 of NZ_JABURH010000121.1, read as the reverse complement.
GAATGACAGCCCGGCGGGCCAGGCTGAGCTGGACAGCATCCTCAGCAACGGACCGGCAAACGACAATCTGGTGGCCATTCATGCTGGCGCCACCAAGACCTACAAGATCTGGCATGCGGAGCAATTTGCTGCCCTGTGCCAGCAGTTGCGGCGAGCCGGTCTCACTCCACTGCTGATTGGCGCTGGCCAGAAAGACCGGCAACAAATTGCCCGCATCCAGAGCTTTCTCAGTGACCCGGTGATGGATTTGTGCGACCAACTGAGTCTGGCCGGTCTGGTGGCCTTGCTGAAACGCAGCCGGGGGTTCATCGGTAACGACAGCGGCCCCATGCATCTGGCCGCCGCCTGCGGGGTTGCCACCGTGGCCCTGTTTGGCCCCACCGATGACACCCTCTGGCAACCCCTGTCTCCCCATGCACGGGTACTGCGGTGGCAGCATTGTCTGCGCAATTGCGAACGCAGCAGCTGCGCCCTGGACAGCTACCCCTGCCTGCAACGGATCACCGTGGACCGGGTAATCCGTACCCTGGACGAACTTGGCGTGATGCCTGCCGCCCACCTGGGCGCGCTGAACACGTTGCGTATTTCCTGACGCGACACGTCCTCGAGCCTTGCTTGCAAGGCGAAGGGTCGAAACCACCCTGGAGTATGCTGATACCTTCGCTTTGCAGGCAAAGCGCCAACGATCTCTTTCTTCTGTCAAAAAAAAACCGTGAGGCGTTTCCACCTCACGGTTTATGGACAAGGAAGACGGCTTTTTTGTTATTGGAAATCAGAACCCATCCAGTAGCCCGGCCAGCAGATCGGTAACCGGAGATAACAAATCCAGCAAGGGGGCCAGGGGACTGAGGAGACGCTCATCCAGCTGCTCAGTCACTTCCCGCACCACGATCAGTAGTCCGGAAGACAAGGCATCGCCGGGCAAGGTGGTGTATTCCTCGGCACCGGGAATCTGGTTGAGCCAGAGCACATCATTGACCAGGTTTTCCAGGGTTTGCTGCACCGTGCCCACCAGTTGCTCACCGGTGGCGCTGGTATCCAGCAGCACCAGCTGCTCCAGGGTATTGGCCAGCCCCAGGGACACCGTGGACAGCACCGAGGTCAGACCGGCAAACACCGGCACCTCTGCCGGCACCTGTTCTTCGATGCCGTCAAGGATGTTATTCAGGTTGCGGGACAGCGCCACCAACGGGCCGGCGATAAAGGCGATGTCTTCCACCGTGCTGCCATCACCCGCGTCGCTGCCATCGCCGCCAAAACCGTCCGCCAGGGCATCAAAGGCACTGCCAAGCTGATCAAAAGGTGCCGGCAAACTGCTGGTATCGATGGCCTGCAATTGCTCCGCTGCCGCCAGCACCGCCTGCACGGACTGGCTCATCTCGCTGCTGTCGCCTTCCAGGATGGCAGCCGTGGCCGCGTCCAGCGCATTGAAGAGAATGTCGGTGCCGGCAATCATCTGATCAAAGACCTGACGCTGCTCTTCGGGCAGGTCTGCTCCCACCTGTGTGAAGCCGGAAACCAGGGTTTCACGGAGTTCTTTCAGTGGCCCGGTAAAGTCCGCATCAAAGCCATCCGGCAAGGGCAGCGGCAAGGCGCCTTCCCCCAGTGGCAAGCCGGAGAAGTCATTGCCCGGAGCAATACCCGCCATGGGCTGTTTGTCATAGCAATGGGTATAGGCCGGAGTCAGTTCGCCATCGCTGATCACACCGAGCCCCTCCGCCTCTGGATCCACCACGTAGGCATCCAGGCAGAGCCTGGCCGGCGCCAGCGTGACAGGGTCGGCTTCGGTAGCCTTCATCCAGAAGAAGCCATAGACATCGCCCTGCTGGAAGCGAGCCACATTGCGCTCCGGGTCATCAATGGAGCGAGTCTTGCCCGCCGCACCACTGACCACGAATTCGGTACGACCACACTCCGGTACCGCTTCAAGCACCTGCAGGTCATGGTCGTGGCCGGCAAAGAAAAAGTCGGTCTGATCACAGACCGCTTCTTCCATAAAGGCTTTCCACCGCTCGCCGGCCAGTACTGGCAGGATCTCACTGGGCACACCATCGTAGTTACCGGCATTACCGTGAGTGCCGTTGGACAGGTAGGGGTGGTGAGCCATGGCGATCTTGAAGACCGCATTGGAACCAGCCAGCGTATTGACCACCCAGTTACGTTGATCAACGCCGTAGGTGTGGTAGGCATACGCGATATCCGGATCGCCAAAGCCGCCAGCAATCGGATTGGAATCCAGCGCTACAAAATCTACCAGCGGGCGCGGGTTGGTGTGGGTGGTGCCGGCACTGTGCAGGAAATAACGATCCGGCATGTTCCAGCGGTTGGACAGCTTGCCGTCAAAGTAGGTGTAATCCACCTGGAATTCGCCACGTGAATTGCCCGCACCGTCACCGCCCACATAGGCGGTATTGTCGTGGTTGCCCAGGACCATATAGAACGGCAACTGCACCGGCTCGAAAGGCTTTTCAAATTTTTCTGCAAATTGGGGATCGTCCACACTGGTGACCCCGGACTCGTAGATGTTGTCGCCCAACCCGACAACCAGGTCACAGCCCGGAAACCCGATGTCGCCAATAAACTCGTCTTTTTCCTGACAGACCGTTGCGATGGCTTCGCCAACCGCATACTGGCCTGCGGAACCGCTGCCGGAATCGCCGATCACGATAAACCGTAAGGCGGCAGGGGTATTCAATGTCTCCGGCCCTTCGTCGCCCTCATCGCCGCCCGGCTCGGAAGGAGAATTGGGGGTGGCGCCATTCCCCTCATCATTGGCGCTGTTGGCAGGACTGGAAGATCCCCCGCCGCCACAAGCGGTCAGCGCCAGTGCTGCCACCAACGGCAGTAATTTCCAGGGAAAAGTCATGACATCACCTCATCGGAATTCGGTACAGGAGGATGGAAAACCGCAGTGCGCAGAGAGCGCGGGCGGGACGGAGGCAGGTCCTCGACAATGCGACTGTCGCCGCTTTTCACCGCTACCACCTTGGTCTTGCTGGTATCAATCTGGCCACGCAGATCGAAGGATTCGATGCTCTGCGCGTAGTAGAACTCGCCCTGGGTACGCTGGCGATCCACGTCCACCAGAATGAAACCGCGGGATTTGGCTTCCACATAACGGATATGCGGGTTGACCACCGGGATCAGTACGCCGGCCACTTCAGCAGCACCGTCCGGAAAGCCCGGGCTGGTCACCGCCGGGGTAACCAGCTCTGCTGCCAGCGGCCTGTCGAACAGATCACCAACCAATGACCCCGGGTTGCGATAGATTTCACTGGCCCAGGAGGTATGAATATCCCCGGTGAGAATCACCACATTGTCGATGTTGTTGTCGTC
>NZ_JABURH010000102.1 GCF_014762765.1 Alcanivorax sp. | reverse complement strand
TAGCTTGTAGCTTGTAGCTTGTAGCTTGTAGCTTGTAGCTTGTAGCTTGTAGCTATATCCGGAGCTGTTATGCCCACCGCCCTGATCCCCATCGCCGATGGCAGCGAAGACATCGAAACCGTCACCCTGATCGACGTGCTGCGTCGTGCAGGCGTGGAAGTCACCGTGGCCAGCGTTACCGGCACACCTGACATTGTGGCCGCCCGTGGTACCCGTATCCGGGCCGACGCCTTGATTGACGATGTGATGGCACACGACTTCGATCTGATCGTGTTACCCGGTGGCATGCCCGGCGCCAAGGCCCTGGCCGACAGCGAAAAGTTGATCGATAAACTTCACGACCAGCGAGACAGCGGCCGCCTTTACGGCGCCATTTGCGCCGCCCCCGCGGTGGCTCTGGCCCCACACGGCCTTCTCGATGGCGTCGCGGCAACCGGCCACCCGGCCTTCACTGACGCCCTGCCGGATAAAAGTAGAATGGAAGAGAGGGTGGTCCACGACGGCCAGTGCCTGACCAGCCGAGGCCCGGGCACCGCTCTGGAATTCGCTCTGACGTTGGTAGAAACCCTGTGCGGCAGGGAGAAGCGCGATACAGTGGCATCGCCCATGGTGCTTTGAACCCTGACACCACCGGCAATTTGGCACAAATTGCCATCACTCAATGGCGGAATTCTGCTAGCCTGTCAGGCCTCTGCCACAACCAGCCAGAACAACAATGAGTGAACCCCGGGATACTTCATCCATCAGCTTTACCGCCCTGTACACCGGCCATGTATGGACCCGTGACGGCATCTCCGCCCCCTTTTTTCGCACCCGCGGCGGCGCCTTTCTTTATGGCGCCCTGGCCCCCTTCGAGTACGTGGGTCGCCATGTGGTCGGCGGCAACATCCGCACCTTTCTGCTACAGCGCCACCATCTGATTGATCATCGGCTTCATCAATTGATCAACGACGGGGTGACGCAGGTGGTGGAAATCGCCTGCGGTCTGTCCCCCCGGGGGCACCGTTTCTGTCAGCAGTATCCGCAACTCACCTACATCGAAACCGACCTGCCAGACATGGCCCTGCGCAAGCAGCAACTATTGAAAGAACACGGCGTACTGAGCGAGCGTCATCGCGTGCAGCCCATCAACATCTTCGCTGAAGACGGGGAACTCAGCCTGGATCATGTGCTGGCCCAACTGGATCAGAACAAGCCTGTGGTAGTGATTACCGAAGGGCTGGTGAATTACTTCCCGCTGGAGGTAATTTCCGACTTCTGGCGCAAACTGGCCAGCGCCCTCGGGACTTTCCCGCAGGGCACCTACCTCACCGACAATTACCCGCTCTACAAAGGCATGCCCTTCTACCGCACCCTGAAGGTACTGGGCGGCATGCTGGGTACAGTCTCGCGCAGCCAGGTGGGATTTCACTTTCACTCCGACATGGAAGCCATCGACCACTTCCACAGCCTGGGCTTCCACCGCCTGACCATCCACAACCCGGCGGACTACTACGGCAAGCTGCCGATACCGAAGACGCGGGGCAATCCGATGGTGAGGATCATGGAAGCAACCGTGGGGAAGAGTTAATAATGAATAACTAAAAAATCAGGACCCAGAAAAGAAGCCGCGCCCAGAGACTGGGGGCGGCTTCTTTTTTCAACCAGGCAAGAATTAGGCGCGAGTTATTAATTATTCATTATTAACTATTAATTGCCTCAACCTTATCCATAAATCCGATGCACATTCCCGTCACTGTCCTGGCGCAGAAAGTACTCGCTGTTTTTCAGCAGTTCGGTGAAGCGCTCCGCCGCCTGGATGTTGCCGTGCTTGAACAGGCAGCGCAGGTAACCCGCATCATCGTAATCGAATACCAGCAGCTCCAGTTTCAGCTCCGGACTCTCCATGTAGAGAGTGCAGTCACGGGCATGGTCGGCAATGGAAAAGCCGGGCTCGCTCAGTTTGATCAGGCAGCCGAAGAAGTTGATGTCTACCACCTGCACCGGCTTGTTGAACCGGAAGCGGTCGCCCACCCGGGATTCGCTGGTCACATGGCCGTGGTTGTTGCATGGCACCAGCCGCTCGGCACGACGGCGCTCCATGCGATGGTACTCGCCCTTGCCGAAACGGCGAATACCCTGAACAGTGTCCAGTGACTCACCACGCAGAAAGGTTGAAAACAGGTCCAGGGACACTTCTCGTTTTTCCAGCTGCGGCAGATGATCGGCGCCCTTGATCAGCGTGAACTGGGCATTGGGGCATTTTTCGGCAAACGAAGCGTTTTCCCACGGCAGGGTAAAGCTGTCGAACTCACCGGTGGTGACCAGAGTATCGCACTCCGGATAGCCCAGCAGACCTTCCACGGACAACAGCCGGCGGCCATTGATCTTGTAGCGCTCCCGCTCGTTGTCGGATAGCCGCTTCATCTGCCGGTAAAACAGCTTTCGGGCTGTGGGGGTGATGCCGGTTTCCTTCATTTTGTCGTAGTTGACCAGATAGAGGACCACCGCCTGACTGAATTCATCCATGCGGCCTTGCTCCAGTACCCGCACGGATTCTTCCACCAGCATGCGCCAGCTTTTGCGTGGCCGTGTGACAATACCTGCCACAATCAACTTGTCGGTGGCCTGGGGGTATTTGTAGGCAAAGGTGCTGGCAACAGCGGAGCCCAGTGACAGGCCCATCAGGTGCACTTTCTCGAGACTGGACTGACAAGTGAATTCGTACAGCAGATCCGCCAGATCTTCCATGCTCAGGTCCGGCGCGATCTGGGTGTTGTTACCCAGGGACGGCAGGTCCACCAGCACCACCGGGAAATCCTGGTAGATACGTTCGACACAATATTTGTAGGAAGTGAAATTCTGAAAGGCGCCACCCACCACCAGCAACGGCGGTTTGTGGGCATTGTCCGGATGCGAGAACGCCAGGTAATCAATGCGCCACTGACCTACCCAGAGCTGAAACGGGGCGGCTTTAATGCCGGAGCGGGTATATTCCTGGTAGCGAATGGCCATAAGTGTCTGGCTCCGTTCAAGTTTTTTCTTGTTGTATCGGCTACCCTTTACCCGGCAGGATGAGGCAGTCCGTTTTGCGCCACACAAACGGTACACTCGTACCACAAAATCAATAACTTAGGACGACTTGTGTAGCAAAGGTTTTCAATTCTTCACCATTTGTGTGCAAGCGTAAAGGACCGGTTGTCGTTATAATCACCCTTTCAGAGCCTGCTTGTGGTCTGCACGCCACTGCGTTGCCGCTGAAAAATGGCGCCAGACAAGGCGCGGACCGCAGGGCTTGGTGGGCCAAGTTCAAGGGCCGCAACACCACCTGGCGCCATTTGCAGCGCAACCCGAAGGGCCGGGACCATTTTTCCGCCAGCCTGGGTTGCCGGTGATTGATGTAGAAGGACTACACTGCATCTCCGGCGCCACAACCTGACGAAAAAATGGCCTCCGGCGCAGCGGTGTGTAGACCGCAAGCAGGCTCTTTAACCACTTTTCAGCTTTGAGAACTATGGATATCCAGCAATACATGCAACGTCTTGGCGAGCAGGCCCGCGCGGCCTCCCGCGCCATGGCCCGGGCCAGCTCCGGTGACAAGGACAAGGCCCTGGCCGCCATCGCCAGCGCCCTGCGCAGCCACCGTAGTGCGGTGCTGCAAGCCAACCAGCAGGATCTGGACAACGGCCGCAGTAACGGCCTGGATGCCGCCCTGCTCGACCGCCTGGAACTCACCCCGGCTCGTTTCGACGCCATGGTGGAAGGGCTGGAACAGATCATTGGCCTGGCCGATCCGGTGGGTGTGATCACTGACCTGGCCTATCGCCCGTCGGGCATTCAGGTGGGCAAGATGCGTGTGCCGCTGGGTGTCATCGGCATTATTTACGAGTCCCGCCCCAATGTGACCATCGATGCGGCGGCCCTGTGCCTGAAGTCCGGCAATGCGGCCATCCTGCGCGGCGGCTCCGAGGCCATCAACGCCAATCAGGCCATCGCGGAGTGCATCCGTGTGGGCCTGCGCGAAGCCGGCCTGCCGGACACAGCCGTACAGGTGGTAGAAACCACCGACCGTGCCGCCGTGGGCGAGCTGATCACCCACCCCGAGTACGTGGACGTGATCGTACCGCGGGGCGGTAAGGGCCTGATTGAGCGGATCAGCAACGACGCACGGGTACCGGTGATTAAACACCTGGATGGCAACTGCCATACCTACATCGATGATCAGGCGGATATCGCCAAAGCCATCAAGGTGGCTTACAACGCCAAGACCCAGCGTTATGGCACCTGCAACACCACCGAGACCCTGCTGGTGGCCAACGCCATTGCCCAGCAGGTACTGCCCGAACTGGCCGCCAAATACCGTGATGCCGGTGTGGAACTACGCGGTTGTGAGCAAGTTCGCAGCATTGTCGAGGGTATCCAGGAAGCCACCGAGGCCGACTGGGGCGAGGAATACCTGGCACCGATTCTGGCGGTAAAGCTGGTCAAGGATCTGGATGAGGCGATTGATCATATCAACCGTTACAGCTCCGGCCATACCGAAGCCATCGTCACCGAAAACTACACCCGGGCCCGGCAGTTCCTCACTGAGGTAGACTCCAGCTCGGTGATGGTGAATGCCTCCACCCGCTTCGCAGACGGCTTCGAATACGGCCTGGGTGCGGAAATCGGTATCTCCACGGACAAGATCCATGCCCGTGGGCCTGTGGGCCTGGAAGGCCTGACCAGCCAGAAGTGGGTGGTGCTGGGCGACGGCCACATCCGCCAGTAGTGCGCCCCACTCACGACACCACACCGCTGGTCCTGTTCGGCGGCACCTTCGACCCCGTCCACCGAGCCCACATCAGTGCGGCCCGGTCGGTGTCCCAGGTGCTCGGCCATGCCCTTGTGCATCTGCTTCCCAACGCGGTGCCACCACACCGGCCACAACCCCTGGCCAATGGCGAGCAGCGTCTGGCCATGCTGGAACTGGCCTGTGCCGGCCATCCACAGCTGATCCCCGACGACTGGGAACTGAAGCAGTCCGGCCCCAGCTACAGCCTGCTGACCTTGCAGCACTACCGTGAGCAGATCGGCGATCGGCCTCTGGTATTCATGATCGGCGCCGACAGCTTTGCCAACCTGCATCATTGGCACCGGTGGCAGGATTATGCGGCCCTGTGTCACCTGGCTGTGGTGCCTCGTCCGGACAGCCCACTGGCTGCGGATAACGTACAGGTCGCTTTCCCGGAGGCCGACCCCGACAGTCTCGTCCGACAAGCCTGTGGCCTGCGACTGATGCTCCAGGGGCCCTTTCTGGATGTGTCCGCCACCGCCATTCGTCAGGCGCTGGCGGAAAAAGGCGACTGCCCGGCCCTGGACCCGGCAGTTGTTGCCCATATTCATCGCCACCATCTGTATAATGTGGCCAAATCATCTTCCCCCGAATCAGACACGAGGCCTCATGAGCGCTGACACCCCGCTATTGCAACTGGTTATTGACGCACTGGAAGAAGTCAAAGCCCAGAATATTACCCAGCTGGACGTGCGTGAAATTACCAGTGTGGCCGACAATATGGTCATCGCCAGCGGCACCTCCAACCGCCACGTGAAGGCCCTGGCCGACAACGTGGTGGAAGCAGCCAAGAAAGCCGGCCACGAGCCCCTCGGCAGTGAGGGCCAGGACACCGGTGAGTGGATCCTGGTGGATCTGGGCGATGTGATCGTACACCTGATGCTGCCCGCCACCCGCGAGTTCTACGACCTGGAACGTCTGTGGCGCAATCCCCAGCATCACCCGGACCGTGACAACAAAGAATAATGCGTCTTTTCCTGCTGGCGGTAGGCACCCGCATGCCCGCTTGGGTCACCGAGGGCTTTGCCGAATACCAGAAACGCATGCCCCCGGACATGCGCCTGGAACTGGAAGAAATCCCCCTGCCCAAACGGAGCAAGGGTGACACCGCCAGCCAGGTACGCAGCGAAGCTGACGCCATCCGAAAACGCCTGGAAAAATACCCTGGCGCCAAAATCGTGGCACTGGAGGTTAACGGGCGAGCACTGGACACCCCCGCACTCAGCCGTAAACTGGGCGAACTGAAAGATCTGGGTCAGGATCTGGTGCTTTTGATAGGGGGGCCGGACGGACTCTGCCCACAATTATCCGCCAGCGCCCACGAGCGCTGGAGCCTGTCGACCCTGACCCTGCCCCATCCGCTGGTGCGGGTTTTACTGGCCGAACAGCTGTACCGGGGCTGGACGCTGCTCACCGGGCACCCCTATCATCGCTGACCTTCGCCCCCTGACGCAGACGCCACCATGCGCCGACCACTAACACTGAAAGACCACCACCACGAACAGCGCATCTTCAGCGTGCGTCTGGTCGTGGCTGTCTTTCTGGTGTTACTGCTGACCCTGATCCTGGTCAGCCGGATGGTCTGGCTGCAGGTTATTCAGCACAGTCGCTATACCACCCTGAGTGACAACAACCGCGTGCAGACCCTGGCAGTATCCCCCCCACGGGGGCTGATCACCGACCGGGATGGCGTTATTCTGGCCGAAAACCGGCCCGATTTTTCCCTGGAATTGATCATCGAACAGGCCGGCGATCTGGACCAGCTCATCAGCGAACTCGGCAAATTGATCGAGCTGGATGCGGGTGACCTGGAACGCTTTCAGAAACGCCGCCTGACCGCCCGCCGTCCCTGGGAACCGGTGCCACTGCGCGGCCGGCTCAGCGAAGAGGAAATCGCCAGACTGGCCGTTAACCAGCATCGCCTGCCCGGCATCCGCATCTCCGCCGACCCGATCCGCCATTACCCCCACGGCATTCTGTTCTCCCACGTACTGGGCTACGTGAACCGTATCAACGCCCAGGATCTGGAAGCCATGACCCTGGACGAACAGCGCGATTATGCCGGGACTCACTTCTACGGCCGCTCAGGTATCGAACGCTTCTACGAAGACCAGCTCCACGGTCAGGTCGGTTATCGCCAGGTGGAAACCAATGCCCGCGGTCGAATTCTGCGCATACTCGAAGAACAGCCGCCGGTGCCCGGTGAAGACCTGCGCCTGCGCCTGTCCATGCGTGTCCAGAAAGCCGCCTACGAAGCCTTGGGCGAACGGCGTGGCGCGGTAGTGGCTATTGACCCCCGGGACGGCAGCGTACTGGCTTTTGTCAGCCGTCCCGGTTTCGACCCCAATCTGTTCGTCACCGGCATTTCCTACAAGGATTATTCTGCCTATCAGGGCGACCCGGACAATCCGTTGTTCAACCGTGCCCTGCAGGGGCGCTATCCGCCGGGCTCCACCATCAAACCGATGCTGGGGATTGCCGGGCTGGATGCGGGCGTTACCAATTGGCAGCGCACCATCTCCGACCCTGGCTATTACCAGCTGGAAAATGATCCACACCGCTACCGGGACTGGAAACGCTGGGGCCATGGCCGAGTGGATCTGCACAAGGCAGTAGTGCAATCCTGCGACACCTATTTCTACGATATGGGGTTCAAGCTGGGCATTTCCCGCATGCACGAATACATGACGCAGTTTTCCCTGGGGGCCCCCACAGGCATCGACCTGTACAACGAATCCAGCGGTATCATGCCCTCCAAGGAGTGGAAGCGTGCCTACCGCAATCGTCCCTGGTTCCATGGCGATACCATCAACGCCAGTATCGGACAGGGGTTTGTGTTGGCGACCCCACTGCAACTGGCCACCGCCACCGCCATTACTGCAAGCCACGGCAAGAAGGTAATTCCTACTCTGGCTGGGCATACACAACCGGTAGCGCGCACCGAAATCACTCTCAACGACGAGAGCAACTGGGAAAAGATGACCGACGCCATGGTGTCGGTCACCGGCCCAAGAGGTACTGCCAGGGTGATGGCCGTGGATGCCCAATATGCCATTGCTGCCAAATCCGGCACTGCCCAGGTGTTTTCGGTGGGGCAGGATGAGACCTACAACGAAGACGAACTGGCGGAGCGAATGCTCGATCATGCCCTGATGGTATCGTTCGCTCCTGCGGAACAACCCGCCATCGCCGTGGGCGTGCTGGTGGAAAACGGCCGGCACGGTGGTTCTACCGCCGGACCAGTGGCACGCCAGGTCATGGATGCCTGGCTGCTGAGTGAAAGCGGGGAACTGGACGTTCCACCGGTTTTTGAAGAAACCCCCGCCAGCCCTGCCGAGGTCAGCCCATGAGCCAGCGTGAATACCTCCGCCAGATGCCCGGTCAGACAGGCGCCACACTATCTCCAGGACTGGCCATGCGGCTACACCTGGACGCTCCCCTACTGGCGGGACTGGCGGTACTGATGCTGGGCGGCCTGGCCGTTCTCTACAGCGCCGGCGGCGAAAGCATGGAGATAATAGTCCGCCAGTGCGTCCGTTTCGGCGCCGGGCTCACCGCCCTGTTCCTGCTGGCCCAGATACCACCGCGTAGCTACCGATTCTGGGCCCCCTTTCTCTATACCGGCGGTCTGGCCCTGCTGGTTTTGGTATTGATCGCCGGCACGGAAGCCAAAGGTGCCCAGCGCTGGCTCAGCATTCCCGGCATCGGCCGTTTTCAGCCCGCCGAAGCCATGAAACTGGCGGTGCCGGCCATGGTGGCCTGGTATTTCAGTGAACGTACCCTGCCGCCCAAATTGATGGATGTACTGGTTGCTCTCGCGCTGTTGGGCGTCCCTGCCGCCCTGATCGGTATGCAGCCAGACCTGGGCACCGCCATCCTGATTGCCGCCAGCGGACTGGTGGTCCTGTTCATGGCCGGGCTGTCCTGGCGGTTGATTGCCGTTGCAGTGCTTCTGGTGGTGACCGCCGCACCGCTGATGTATTTCTTCGTGATGCACGATTATCAACGCAACCGGGTAGACACCTTCCTCAACCCGGAAGCAGACCCGCGCGGAACCGGCTGGAACATTATCCAGTCGAAAACCGCCATTGGCTCCGGTGGCGTGGATGGCAAGGGCTGGCTGGACGGCACTCAGTCCCGCCTGGACTTCCTGCCGGAATCTTCCACGGATTTCATCCTGGCGGTCCTGAGTGAAGAATTCGGCCTGCTGGGGGTCAGCGTTCTACTGATGATCTACCTTGTCATTGTAGGGCGTGGTTTTTTTATTAGTTGGCAAGCACAGGAAACGTTTTCACGCTTGCTCGCCTCCAGCCTGACGATGACATTTTTTATTTATATTTTTGTGAATATCGGCATGGTGTCCGGACTCTTACCGGTGGTGGGTGTACCGTTACCCCTTATCAGCTACGGCGGCACTTCCATCGTCACTTTGCTGGCCAGCTTCGGCATGCTGATGTCGATTCATACCCATCGGCGGCTGATGAGTTACTAATAGCAGGAGCGAGAAGCGAAAGGCGCAGACAAGAGCACTTTTCCGGCTCGCTTCTTTCTGCTGGCAACAGGCTATTCGCCTTTTTGCTTCTGCCGGGCACCAAATCGCCCCGACACGGTCTATGGGAATAATGAAAACAGGAGATCCCCCTTTGCGTCGTTCCTACCAAGGTATTCTGGCCGCTGCACTGACAGTCACATCCCTGCCGGTGCTGGCAGAACACACCTGCCCGGAAAACAATGATTATCTGCAACGCGACCAGGCCAAGACCATGATTGGCGAGCTGGTGGCCGAAGGCGGCGACGAAGCGCGCATCCGACAAGTGCTGGGCAGCGCCGAATGTCAGCCCAAAATTCTGGAATCCATCGCCCGCCCGGCAGAAAAAACCCACACCTGGGCCACCTATCAGAAAATCTTTCTGCAAGAGAGCCGGGTACAGAAAGCGGTAGAATTTGCCCGTGAGCATGCCGACACCCTGGCCCGGGCCGAGCAGACCTACGGTGTCCCCCGGGAAATCATTCTTGCCATCATCGGTGTGGAAACCCGCTATGGCCAGCACATGGGTACCTACAGGGTGGTGGACGCCCTGGCTACTCTGGGTTTTGATTATCCGCCCCGGGCCAGTTTCTTCCGCAAGCAGTTGAAGGCCCTCTTCGAGCTGGAGCAGCAGGCCCATATCGACGCCAACACCATTACCGGTTCCTACGCCGGCGCCATGGGTTACGGGCAGTTCATCCCCACCAGCTATCAAGCCTATGCCGTGGACTTCGACAACGACGGCGTCACTGACCTGGTCAACAACCCGGTGGATGCCATCGGCTCAGTGGCCAACTATTTTCATGAGCATCGCTGGCAGCCAGATCTTCCGGTAGCCGCCCGTGCCCGCGTGGAAGGCAACGGCTATCAGCCGCTGGCTCAAAAAGGCTACAAACCGTCCTTCACCCTAGGTCAGGCCAGCAAAGCAGGGGCCACGGCAATAAGCTGCAAAGGCGACGGCATAACCAGCGAATACTGTTTTGACCTACCGGAAGACACACGCACCGCTCTGCTGGACCTGGAGGGTATTCATGGCACCGAGTTCTGGCTAGCCACCGACAATTTCTACGTGATCACCCGTTATAATCATAGTCGCCTGTATGCCATGGCCGTGCTACAACTGTCCCGAGACATTGCCGTAGCCCTGGAGAGCGAGGAATGAAACGGCTAGCCGTGACAACACTGGCAACCCTCTTTCTGGGTGCCTGCGCCACTGCACCGGGCCCATCCGGCACGCCAACGAATAACGGCGCGCCCGGTTCCGACCGTTACAGCATGGACCAGGACATGCCCCCCGAAGAACGCCGCGATATATCGCAGCTGCCTGAACCCGTGCCCAAAGACGAACCGCGCAGCCGCTACGGCAATCCGGATACCTACAGTGTCTGGGGGAAATCCTATCGGGTGTTACCAAGCGCCGAGGGGTACCGCGCCGAAGGTCTTGCCTCCTGGTACGGCCAGAAATTCCACGGCCACCGCACCTCCAGCGGTGAATCCTTCGATATGTACCGCTTTACCGCTGCACATCGCAGCCTGCCACTGCCCACCTACGCCAGAGTCACCAACCTGGATAACGGTAAAAGTCTGGTGGTTCGCGTCAATGACCGGGGGCCCTTCCATGAAGATCGGATTATCGATCTGTCCTGGGCGGCAGCTGTCCGTCTTGGCATTGAGGAGGCCGGTACCGGCAGAGTCAGAGTAGAAGCCATCAGTGCCACCCCGGCACCCAATGTGCCCGCCAGCAAAGTACCCACCGCCGTTCGCGCCGCCCTGGACAGTCCGCCACCAAACGTCGCCACCAAAACCCGACTATTCCTGCAGGCCGGCGCCTTTCAGGACCGAACCGCTGCCGAGCGCATGCAACAAGCCCTGCTTGAAAAACTGGGCATGGGCAGTGAAATTCGCTCTACCGGCAATCTGCACCGGGTCTGGATCGGTCCCTATGCGGATGATCAACAGCGCCAACAGGTTCGCCAGACCATGGCCGATGCCGGTTTCGAGCGCCCGGTACCCGTGGCGCCCTGATAAAGTCAGGGCAATCTAAGCCGTTCCTCCGGTTAACAGCCCGGTTGCGCTCCTCTAGAATGCAGCCATCCAGTGATGTCAGGGAATTTTTTGCCTTTTCTCTGTCAAAGACACTTGGGCCGCACCTCGACGCACTGATCCCTGAATTTTCAGGCAGACAAGGACACAACAGGCAGGAAACTCATGCACCCCCAGTCGTTCCGCTCCATACTCTTTATCGTGTTTGCCACTATTGGCTCCCTGATTGCATTGCAGGCCCAGGCCAGCAGTGTGCCCCGCCCCCCGCAGATTGACGCTCGCGGCTATCTGCTGATGGATGCGGCCAGTGGCAATATCATCGTCGAACATAACGCCGACCAGCGTTTGCCTCCGGCCAGTCTCACCAAGATGATGACCGCCTACATTGCCGAGGCAGAACTGCAGAAAGGCAACATTTCCGAACAGGACATGGCACCGATCAGCGTGCAGGCCTGGAAAATGGGCGGCTCCCGGATGTTTGTCCGTGAAGGCACCCGGGTTTCCGTGGGGGAACTGCTGCGCGGCATCATTATCCAGTCCGGCAACGATGCCAGCGTGGCCATGGCGGAGTTCATCGCCGGCTCAGAGGATGCCTTCGCCGATCTGATGAACCAGCACGCGCGCCGTCTGGGTATGAATGACAGCCATTTCGTCAATTCCACCGGCTGGCCCGCTGAGAACCATTACACCACCGCCCGTGACATGGCCCTTCTGGCCCGCGCCATTACTCGCGACTTTCCCGAACACTACGACATCTACGCGGAAAAGGAATATACCTACAACGGCATCACCCAGCAGAACCGTAACCTGCTGCTATGGCGTGATCCCAGTGTGGATGGCCTGAAAACCGGCCATACCGAGGAAGCCGGTTATTGCCTGGTGTCTTCCGCCAAGAAAGACGGCATGCGTCTGATTACCGTGGTCATGGGCACCGATTCGGAATCCGCCCGCGCGCGGGAATCCCAGAAGTTGCTCACCTACGGTTTCCGCTTCTTTGAAACCTACAAGGCCTACAGTGCCGGTGACATCCTCGACACCGTGGATGTCTGGATGGGCGAGAGCAAACAGCTGCGCCTGGGCCTGGCCGAAGACCTGGTTCTGACCATTCCCCGTGACAGCCATGAAAGCCTGAAGGCGGAAATTACCGTGAATCCGCAACTGAAAGCCCCCATCGCGCAAGGTCAGCAATACGGCACCGTGACGGTACGCCAGGAAAATGATGTACTGATGGAGAAGCCGCTGGTGGCCCTGGAGAACATCGAAGAAGCCGGTATCTTTACCAAACTCTGGCATCATGTTCTGCTGTTCTTCAAAGGGTTGTTTTAAGGACGGCTGACGTTCGACACCTGACACCCCCACTTGGCGGGGTCAGGTGTCAGACTCGTCAAAGGAAACGACATGTCCCAGGTCTATCTCAATGACGCTTTCATGGCCCTGGAAGAGGCACGAATCTCCCCAATGGATCGGGGGTTTCTGTTTGCCGACGGCATTTATGAGGTGATACCAGCCTACAACAGCGTACTGTTTCGTTTTGACGAACACCTGGAACGCCTGGAACGCTCCTTGCGGGAAGTTGGAATCCGCAATCCCCATGACCGTCCGCAGTGGCAGGTTCTGTGCGAGGAACTGATTGCACGCAATGGCGGCGGCAACCTGTCGGTGTATCTTCAGATCACTCGGGGCGCCGCGACAAAACGCGACCATGCCTTTCCCGAGCCGCCGGTAGCCCCCACCGTTTTCATGATGACCAGCCCCATTGCCGTGCCCGCCGCCGACAGTCCGGACACCGCCAGCGGGGGCAAGGCGATCACTCGGGATGATACCCGTTGGGCCCGCTGTGACATCAAATCCATCTCACTGTTGCCCAACAGCCTACTGCGTCAACAGGCCGTGTCGGCCGGCGCCATGGAAGCCATTCTGCTGCACGATGGTTTCGTCACCGAAGGCTCCGCCAGCAATGTCTTCATCGTGCACGATGGCGTGATCGTTACCCCACCAAAAAATCATGCCATTCTGGGCGGCATCACCCGCGACCTGATAGTAGAATTGTGTGGACAACATGGTCTGCCCTTCGCGGAAAGGGAAATCACCGAGACAGAACTGCGTCAGGCGGATGAGGTCTGGATTACCAGCTCCACCCGGGAAGTGGTACCGATCACACAACTGAACGAGGCGGCGGTTGGCGATGGCAAGCCTGGCGCCATGTGGAAAACAGTGGCCCGCCACTATGTGGATTTCAAGCGCCGCCTGTGCGGCCTGGAGCAGGAGTAACCAATGGCGATTCAGGAACACCTCTGGGAATTTCCCCACGACATGCAGCTCAAGGTCATGGGCCTGGCGGACTCACCGCTGGAAACCGTCTTGATCGAGATTCTCGAGATCCATCTTGAGGATTTTGACGCCGACAAACATCTGGCACGCAAGCCCAGTAGCAAAGGCAACTTTGTCTCCTTCACCGCCCAGGTAACCATGCGCAACCGTGAGCAGGTGGAAGCGATCTACAAGGCTCTCAATGAGTGCCCTCACGTGAAAATGTCGCTCTGACATTTATCGACCCTGAAGAATGAAATGCCACGAAAGGAGCCCGCAAGCTAGTGGCTCCTTGTGGCAACAGCCATGGCCCTCAGACCCTCGCCATTACACAATTTAACCCTCAGTCACAGCCCGACACGCAAGCCTCACCAAGCCACCATTGGTTTGGCACCTGCGTGCCCGTATCGTCACTCTCATAAGAAGAACGTAACGGGATCACAAAAATGAAAATGCTGACCTTACTGTGCTTGTGCAGTTGCTTGCTTATTCTGGTCGCTGTTGATCTACCGACTCACACCTCCCAGGTTGTTCATACCGCCACCATGCCCAGTTCTGCGGATATTATTCCGACCATGCCGCGTAGCCCGCATATCCAGCAAAGCGTGCATGGCACCCCCGTTCATTTTGACGCCTTTGAAACCATCAAACTCCGCGAGGAAGACCAGGACGGTATCGAGTTCGGCATCAGCGTTCAGGAACTGAATCTGCATCTGGTAAACCAGAGGACAGGGAATCGCCTGATCTAGGCTAGTTATTCTGGTTCGATCGTTGTTACCCCGTAAGGGGTCTGCCTTAAGCCCGGCTTTGCCGGGCTTTTTTTATTTCAGCTGCAAGCTGCAACGCGAAAAAGTTCCTGTGCCCCATGAATTCCCACAGACTCCGCACTGCCTGGCTGAGGGCCTATCTGCAGGAGCCCCTCTTGAGGGACGAACCGAGCGTAGCGAGGCGACAAAGACACGGGTTACTACATTCTCTTCTGAATCCCGTCGAGTTCTGAGATTCCTGATCGCTCTACGAGCGATTTCCGCGCAAGCGCGGTTCGCACCTCAAGAGGTACTCCTACAGCGGCTTCGTAGATATCTCGGAAGCTAAGGAACTTTTTGGCCTTGCCCCCACAAGCGTAGCTTGTAACTTGTCGCTGCCTTTATACTTCCCCCATGAACGACGCCTTGATTCGCTATCTCCCCCGGGTGGATTACACCCCCTGCTGGCAGGCCATGCGCACGCTTACCGATGGCCGTACCGCCGACACTGCCGACGAGCTCTGGGTGCTGGAACACCCACCGGTGTTCACCCTGGGCCAGGCTGGCAAACCGGAACATGTGCTCAATGCCGGGGATATCCCGGTGGTCAACAGCGACCGTGGCGGGCAGGTGACTTACCACGGCCCTGGGCAGACGGTGATCTACCTGATGTTGGACATTAAACGCCTGGGGCTCGGCAGTCGGGGACTGGTCAGTGCCATCGAACAGGGCATCATCGATTTTCTGGCCAGCCACGGCATCAACGCCGCGAACCGGGACGATGCTCCCGGTGTCTACGTAAACGGTGCCAAGATCGCCTCTCTGGGACTGCGCATCCGCCGGGGAGCCAGTTATCATGGCCTGGCCATCAACCGGGACATGGACCTGTCACCCTGGCAGCGCATCAACCCCTGCGGCCATGTGGGCCAACCCATGACCACCCTCAGCGAGCAGGGCGTGATGCTGGATCGTCATACCATGGAGCAACAACTGGTGACGTTATTAGCCAAACGTCTGGGCCTGACGCCACGGACAGCGCCCTCGCCTGACTGGTACAATGACAGTTCCGAATTCCCGCCGGCCCAACAAAGCCCGGCACCCTGACAGTAACGGACACCCCATGAGCGAGCAGGCACAGGCCAAACGCAAGGTTCAGATCGGCGACAAGCTGCGTGGCGCGGACAAGGTACGCACCATTCCCTTGGTCAATGAAGAGACTGGCTACCAGCGAAAACCGGACTGGATCCGCGTGCGCGTTCCCGCCAACGGCGAAATCCAGCGCATCAAGTCGATGCTGCGCGAGCAGAAGCTGCACACTGTCTGCGAGGAAGCCGCCTGCCCCAACCTGCCGGAATGTTTCGGTGGCGGCACCGCCACCTTCATGATCATGGGCGACATCTGTACCCGTCGTTGCGCGTTCTGTGATGTGGGCTTCGGCCGCCCCAATTCGCTCGACCCGGAAGAGCCTCTGCATCTGGCAGAATCCGTGGACAACCTGGGGCTCAATTATGTGGTGATTACCTCCGTGGACAGGGATGACCTGGCCGACGGTGGCGCCGAGCATTTTGCCGAATGCATCCGTCAGGTACGTGCTCGCACCCCGCAGACAAAGATCGAGATTCTCACCCCGGATTTCCGCCCCTGTCTGGATACTGCCGTAGATATTCTGGTGGAGACCGCACCGGATGTGTTCAACCACAATATCGAAACCGTCCCGGAGCTCTACAAACATATCCGCCCCGGCGCCCGCTACCAGCATTCGCTGGACCTGCTGCAGCGCTACAAGGCACTCCGCCCGGACGTGAGCACCAAGAGCGGCATCATGGTAGGTCTGGGCGAGACCTACGAGCAGGTTATCAACACCATCAAGGACCTGCGCGCCCACGATGTGGACATGCTGACCATCGGTCAGTACCTGCAGCCCAGCAAACACCACGCCCCGGTGGACCGTTTCGTCCACCCTGACGAATTCCGCGATTATGCCCGTGTTGCCAACGAGCTGGGTTTTCGCTCGGTAGCTTCCGGCCCCATGGTACGCAGCTCTTACCATGCGGACCTGCAGCACAAGGGCATTGATGTGGGTACGCACAAGCCCAACTGACCCCGACCGTCGACCGGTACGCAAAAGGCGATGAAATTTACATTTCATCGCTGCTCCCCCCACTGACCCGGCCCTGGCTTTGGTTTAGTCTAGAGCCTGTCTTTTCCCTGTTGTTCTACTTTCTGCCAATTTGTGGCCAGGTCAGCCCATGTATCACCCAGTTGCCTTCAGGGCGCGCGTTCTCCAACTCTTCTACGCTCTGCCATGTCTTGTCCTGCTGAGTGCCGTGGTCGCCACTCCAGCCCATGCGGGCTCGCCCACTCCCTTGCTGGCTCCAGTACTGGAAGCCGCCAGAAACCTGCAACTGGCTGACGAGCATCTGGCGGTTACCGCTATTCCTCTAAACGGCCCCGGCGAAGCCCGCTTTCTGAATGCGGACATGCCCTTCAATCCCGGCTCCATCATGAAGGTGGTCACTACCTACGCGGCCCTGGAGCTGCTCGGCCCCACCTACCAGTGGCATACCCGCCTGTACACTGATGGCAAGATCAGTGACAGCACCCTGCACGGCAACCTCTACTTCGTTGGTAGCGGCGACCCGAAACTGACCGAAGAACGCCTCTGGCTACTGATGCGCGAACTGCGTGCCATGGGAATCCAACATATCCAGGGCGATCTGGTACTGGATGCCAGTGCCTTCAATCTGCCCAACGGTATTCCTGATTTCGATGATGACGGCGACAACCCCAACGCCCCCTTCCTGGTTGAGCCCCATGCCCTGCTCACCAATCTGAACGTATTGCGTATTCGTTCCCGGGCTGACGAAAGAGGCATTCATACCTGGACCGAGCCCAACCTTAACGGTGTGGAGATCAATAACCGCATGGTCTTCAAGGACTATGGCCATTGCCCACGTCGCTACCAGTTCGACTACGAACCGACACTGACCGCTAGCGGCCATACCCGCATCACCATCACCGGCGTGCTGCCCAAAGGCTGTTCCACCAGCAGCTACCTGTCAGTGATGGACCAGGCCGACTATACCGGCGCCCTGATCACCGGCCTCTGGCAGCAACTGGGCGGCACCCTCACCGGTCAGATACGGCAGGGCCTGCGCCCACGTGACAGCGGAACGGAACTGCTGGCTACTACTTCTTCGCGGGATCTTGTCACCATGGTTCGCGACATCAACAAGTGGAGCAACAACGTGATGGTGCGCCAGTTGTTTCTCAGCCTGGGTGCCAAACATCGCCAGCCCGGCGACCGGGATGATCTGGCTGCGGCGGAAAGGACCATTCGAGAATGGCTGGAAACCAAGGGCATCAACAGCAAGGGCATCGTGTTTGAAAACGGCTCCGGGCTGTCACGGCTTGAGCGCATTTCCGCACGGCAGATGGCAAACCTGCTCCAGCAAGCCTGGGAAAGCCGTTTTGCTGCAGAGCTGATCGCCTCCCTGCCGCTGATCGCCATGGATGGCACCATGCGACGGCGGCTTGGCAAGGCCGGCATGGCTGGCCTCGGTCATATCAAGACAGGCTCACTGAGAGACGTGCGCTCCATCGCCGGCTTCACTCGTGATGAAAACAACACCACCTGGGCGGTAGTCGCCATGGTCAACCATCACCAGGCCTGGCGTACAGAAACCATCCTCGACTCAGTGATCGAACAGGTGCACCTGGCCGCGCGCCCACCCAGCATTGATACCGCCGGACACTGATACCGGTGTCCTTTGCTTTTATGGGAAGCAATGGCTGGGTGTCGAGCGTCTGACATTCCTTTCCTTCCATCTCTGCTATGCTGCCCGGCAACATCGAATTAGCGAGGCAGCCCATGATCACCCTTCACCACCTGGAAAATTCCCGCTCCCTGCGCATCGTCTGGTTACTGGAAGAACTGGGCCTGGACTACGAGATTCGCCACTACACGCGCGACAGCAAGACCATGCTGGCACCGCCTGAGCTCAAGCAGGTTCATCCACTGGGAAAATCCCCGGTGATCACCGATGGCGATATCACCGTGGCCGAGTCTGGTGCCATTATCGAATACCTGATCCAACGACACGGCAACGAGGCCTGGAAAATTAGCGCTGAAGATCCACGCTGGGTTCAGGAACGCTACTGGCTGCATTACGCGGAAGGCTCGCTGATGCCCCTGCTGGTCATGAAACTGGTATTCAGCCGCATTCCCAAATCCCCCATGCCCTTTATCGTCCGCCCGGTTGCCAAGGGCATCAGCGGCAAGGTCATCGGCACCTTTATCGACCCGCAACTGGAAAACCAGCTTGCCGTCATTGAGGCACACCTGGGCAAACAGAGCTGGTTTGCCGGCGATACTCCCAGTGCAGCGGATATCATCATGAGCTTTCCGTTGCAGGCGGCCTCTGCCCGCGCCGATCTCAGTAGCCTGCCGGCCATACAGCGCTTTCTTGAACAGATGGAAGCACGCCCCGCCTACCAGCGAGCCGTCGAACGAGCAGGCCCACTGACCCCCATGCGCTGAAACGCACCATGACACCGGAACAACGCATCCTTGCCAGCTGGCATGACAACGCAGTTCCCTGGACCCGGCTGATACAGCGCCAGGGTATTGCCAGCCGCCGCATCAGCGACCCGGCGATCGAACAGGCCATCCTTGCCCTCCAGCCTGGCCGGGTGCTGGATGTGGGTTGTGGTGAAGGCTGGCTGTGCCGCCACCTTGCCAGCCAGGGGATTCACACCACTGGCATCGATGCCATCCAATCCCTGGTGGACAGCGCCCGCCGGCAACACCCGGAGGGGGATTACCGCTGTCTGTCATTCGACGAACTGGAAGAGAGCCTTACCGAATCCTTCGATTTGGCCGTCTGCAACTTTTCCCTGTTTGGCGAGCAATCCGTGGAGCAATTACTAGCGGACCTGCAGACCCGACTCACACCCTCCGGCACCCTGCTGGTACAGACCCTGCACCCACTGATGGCCTGTGAAGGGAACTATCGTAATGGTTGGCGGGAAACCCGCTGGCCAGGTTCCGGCGACGATTTCGGTGACGCACCGCCCTGGTATTTTCGCACCCTGGGAAACTGGCTATCCCTATTCCAAAGGCAGGGTTACCGGGTCAGAGTGGAAGAACCCCTGGACCCGCAACAAGAGCTGCCTGTATCTGTCATTTTCCATGCCTTCCCCGAGCATCGATAACAGTAAAGCAACAACTGATAACAAAGTGTTGCTGGTTGGACCCTCGATCCAGCCATAGCCTGTCTGCACAATAAAAACGGGGTAACGCAGCATGATTTTTTTCTATTTTCTGGCCGTGTTTGTTTTCTTTCTGGCTGTCATGCAGTGGCTTTTCCGCAAGATTGATGCGCGCCAAGTGCTTTCTTGCGCAACTCAGAACAACACCTCCCGTCTACAAAACAGCGCGCAAACACACCAAGGAATCATCAAAAAACGTTAAAACGGCGAACCAAACACAAAATCTTTATTCTAAGCAGTATCTTTACAGGAGCTGTCAGGGAGTAAACGACATGAAAACCTATCTCGCCGCCGCCGTACTGGGCAGTGCCATTCTCGTTACCGGCTGCCAGAGCCAGCAGCCGGAAGAGCCCATCAATCCCACCGCCCAGAAACTGACCTACAGCGGAATGTTGCCCTGCGCTGACTGCTCAGGTATCCGCACCACCCTGACGCTGTATCGGGATCAGTACGACAATCCCTCCCGCTTTGAGCTGCGCGAAGAATACCTGAGCGGTTCCAAGGTTGAGCTGAGCGCGTCCGAGCGAGGCAGCTGGGAAGCCGAGAAACGTATGCAGGGCAACATGGAATACGACGTCTACACGATCAATCCCGACGACCCTGATGCCGACCGTCAATACATCAAGGATGCCGTCAACGCCATTGAGCAGCTGGACCAGAACGGCAACCGCATCGAATCCAATATGAACTATCGGTTGCTGCTCAAGTAAGCCTGCGAGGGCGCTTCGGCGCCCTCTGCCATGCCGGGCAAGCGCTGCCCGCCCGCCAGCCTATCCCGCCCCACCACATCTGCCTTCCTGCCCTTGTAATTACCCTTACCGCCAGTAACCGAAATCCACTGTTCGCTGGTGTGCGGGGCCATTACCGTGAACAGACCGCAAATAAGAATGACTTGCATTAAGAAGCCTGTGAACCTATTATTGCGAACCGAATTCGGGCCTTCGCGCTGAAGGCCACAAGCCTGTGTTTCCCGGTTCCTTTCTCAGTCATCGGGATGTCACAACCGCGTGCCAGACTCTACGCACGCTTTTTTGTATTAATGACCGGGCCTTCAATTGATTCGCCCGCAGCAGGAGTGTTTCCATGCCCCCGATTTCCCTGCACCTGCCCGACTGGTTTGTCAGCGGCGGCGCCACCATGTGGGTCCTCGCCTTCATGTCCGTCATTGCCCTGGCCACCCTGATCTCCAAGATTCTGCAATTCGCCCGCGTGCGCCCGGGCAGTGCTCGTCAGGCAGACCACCTGCTGGACGCCCTGGCCAAGGGCCAGCAGCCCGGCAAGCCCGGCAAACTGACCAGCCCCATCGATCAGGTGGTATGGCAATGCTGGCAGAACAGCAAGCTGGAAGAAGCCGCCTGGCAGGAAGAAAGCCTGCGCCTGGCGCGCACCTCTCTGGATAACCTGCGCGGCGGCCTGCGTATCCTGGAAGTGATCAGCGCCGTGGCCCCGCTGCTGGGGCTTCTGGGCACCGTATTCGGCATGATCGGCGCCTTCCAGGCACTGGAAACCGCCGGCTCCCAGGTGGACCCGTCCATTCTCTCTGGTGGTATCTGGGAAGCCCTGCTGACCACCGCTGCCGGTCTGACCGTGGCCATCCCCACCCTGGCCGCCTTCCACTGGGCGGATCGCAGCCTGGAACTATGCCGGGAGAAAATGCAGGACCGTCTGTCCCGCCTCAAGGTACTGCGCAACAATCACGCGGAATCCGAGCCCCTGGAAGAGGACCGCGACCCATCGGTGGCGCATGCATATTGAACCGGAGCGTCACCGCACGCCCTTCATCAGCCTGACGCCATTGATTGATGTAGTATTTATCTTGTTGGTGTTCTTTATGCTGGCCACCCGCTTCGGGCAGTTCTACGACCTGCCCGTCAACGTGCAGCCCGCAGATAGCATCAACAAACCCGATGACACGTGGCTGGTGATCGAAGTGGAAGCCGATGGCGACCTGAACCTGAACGGTGTCAGCTTTACCCCTGATGCGGTAGCGGATCGACTCGACACCCAGAAGAGCAAGGTCTGGGTCACTGTCAGCGCCGACGCCACCCTGCAGCAGGCCCTGGCCGCCGTGGACGCCATCAAGGCTGCCGGCGTCAAGGACGTACAACTGGAGCTGTTGCCATGATGATCATGGAAACCTCTTCCCGTCGCCCGCCGCTGGAACCGGTGTTGCCACTGATCAATGTGGTGTTTCTGCTGTTGATCTTCTTCATGCTGGCCGGCCAGCTGGCGAAGAGCCCCACGGTGTCCGTGGATACCCCGCTGAGCCAGAGCGCCAATGGCCCGGAAGCCCGTGACAAACTGCTGCTGGTACTGCAGCAGGATGGCCAGTGGTTCGCCGAAGACAACGACACCGCACTCACCAACGCGACGCTGCAAGAGTACCTCGGCGAAAGCCCGGAAGGCGCGGAAGTCCGCCTGCTGGCGGATGCCGGTGTCACCATGACCACCCTGCGTGAGCGCCTGGAAACCCTGCAGGGCCTGGGCGTGGAACAGGTGCGCCTGGTGACCCGCAATGATGGGAGTGGCCAATGAAGTCCCGCACTCTGTTTGCCTGGGTGGCCTCGGCCCTGATTCACGCCAGCGTACTGGTGACCGTGGGCGCCCTGACCCTGGCCGGCGGACGCCCGAGCAAGCCCGGCGTCACCGAAATGGTAGTGAACCTGTCTGCACCACCCGCAGAAAAACCGGCGGCGCCGCCAGCAGCGGCGAAACCGGATCCGGCCCCCAAACCCGAGCCGAAACCCAAGCCCAAGGTGAAGCCAAAGCCGAAACCGGTGGCCAAAAAACCGGAGCCAAAACCGGAACCCAAGCCCGAGCCTGAGCCTGTTTTGGCGAAGAGCGAAGTCCAGGAGAAACAGGACACCCAGGAAGACGCCGAGAGCGAGCAGGCCGCCAGCCAGACGCAACAGGTGGGCGCCAAAGGCGTGGCCGGTGACCCGGGCGAAGGGGTGCATCAATCCGGAGAGACGGAAAACGCCCTGAACAAGTATCTGGCCAAGGTGCGCGACACCATCGACTACAACAAGCAGTACCCGCACCGCGCCCGCATGCGTCGCCAGGAGGGCACGGTAAAAGTGTCGTTCTGGATCAACGCCGCCGGGCGAGCGGAAAAAGTGGCCGTGGTAGAAAGCTCAGGCAGTCGTATCCTGGATCGGGCGACCCAGGAGCTTGTCTCCCGTCTGCGCTTTGATGCTCCCCCCAAGGATCTGGACAGCATCCCGGTGGAAATCCTCGCCCCGGTGGATTACGACCTCAGCAACAGTTGATCCCCGCTCTGCCAATCTTTATGTTCAACCTGACCGGTGATTGACACACGGATCAGGTTGAACCGATGGCAGGCCCCTTGCCTGCTCCACTTCTACCGCAAGGATTCCCCGTATGAGTCCTCTGAGCCTGGCGTTACTGCTCAGTCTGGCCGCTGGCCTGAGCATGGCTGCCGGCGCCCTTATTGGCGTCAAACAACACATTGCACGGGGCTGGCTGGAGCAGGAAGTCCGCCATACGGTTATCGCCTTCGGCGGCGGCGCCCTGCTGGCGGCGGTAGCGCTGGTACTGGTGCCGGAAGGCGCCCAGCACCATAACCCGCTGTCCGCCACCCTGCTGTTTGTGGGCGGCGGCGTTGCCTTCATGGTAGTGGATCGGGCGCTGGCCGCCCATGGCGGCGCCATGTCACAACTGCTGGCCATGCTGCTGGATTTTGTCCCCGAGGCCATCGCCCTGGGGGCGGCATTGGCAGTGGGCGGCGGCCAGGCCTACCTGCTGGCCTTCCTGATCGGTATGCAGAACCTGCCGGAAGGCTTTAACGCCTACCGTGAAATCCGCAACAGCGACGGCAACACCCTCTCCTCCCGCAAGATCATTCTGGCCTTCGCAGCCCTGGCACTGCTCGGCCCCGTCAGCGCCGCCCTGGGTTTCCTGGTACTGGTGGACAGCCCACTGGTGCTGGGGGGCATCATGCTGTTTGCCAGTGGCGGGATTCTCTACCTGGTGTTCCAGGACATTGCTCCGCAGGTGCCCCTGAAAAAGCATTGGGCGCCAGCCCAGGGGGCGGTAGCTGGTTTTGCGTTGGGGTTGGTGGGACACCTTCTGGTGCATTGAAACGAAGCCCCGTAGGAGCGCTTCTCGAGGCGCGAACCGAGCGACAGCGAGGCAGCAGAAACAAGCCCTATCCGCTATTCGGTCAGAAGCCTGTCAGACCCTGATAAACCTGATCGCCCGGCGGGCGATTTCCTTGCTTCGCAAGGTTCGCGCCTCGAGAAGCGCTCCTACGGGGCTTCGTAGAAATGAAAGCGAGTAGCTGCTTGTGTGGCTTTGCAGAGTGAGGAACTCATTCCCCCCAGCGCTTCACCAGCGTCTGCTCCACCCCCAGGTGATCCAGCAGCCTGGCGACGATGAAGTCCACAAGGTCCTGTACCGTTTCCGGCTGGTGATAAAAACCGGGCGCCGCCGGCATGATGGTGACGCCCAGGCGGGACAGCTTGAGCATGTTTTCCAGATGGAGGGGAGAAAACGGCGCTTCCCGGGGGACCAGGATCAGCTTGCGGCCTTCCTTGATGGCCACGTCCGCCGCCCGTTCGATCAGGTTGTCACTGGCGCCGCAGGCGATGGCGGACAGGGTGCCGGTGGAGCACGGGCACACCACCATGGCGGCAGGAGCCCCACTGCCGGAGGCCACCGGCGCAGTCCACTGCTCCAGCCCACACACCACCAGAGTGCCACGGTCGGTTTGCACCCAGTCGCGCAGGGCCTGTTCGGCCTTACCGGTACCGGCCGGCAGCTTCAGCTCGGTTTCCATGCCGATCACCACCCGCGCCGCCTTGGACAGGATCACGAACACGTCGCAATCCGCCTGCAGCAGGCACTGCAACAGGCGCAATCCATAAGGCGCCCCAGAGGCGCCGGTGAAAGCCAGGGTTATTCGTTTGCTCATACACCCATTCCTACACCACGAGCCATCAATGCCGCGAGAATGGGCATCAACACCACCAGGTGGAGTTCGGCTACCAACACCCCGCGCAGATTGCGTTGCAGCGTGGCATCAATCTCGGGGACATGCCCGGCCTTAACGGTTTTCCGCCAGCCCAACAGAACCTTGGTAGGGTACAGACTCAGAAGGCCGATCAGAATAAACAGGGTCACCTTGCCATGAAACCAGGGATTGGACAGGTAAAAATCCCAGCCCTTCTCCGTCCAGCCGGCCCGGGCAATCCCGCTAACCAGCACAGCCAGCGCCGAGAGACCGTAGCCGATATCCAGCCACAAAAGAGTACGAATATTGCGTTCGCTGATGCCGGTTCGCCACAACAGGAGCTCCCCGTAGAGAAAACCAAACAGCATCAGAATGCTGAGGTAATGCACCGATGCCCAGAATACGGACCAGAACATGACAATCTCCTCGCAAAAGACAGGAGCAAGTTAAAAGCTGCAAGTTTCAACGCGAACAGGGCCGCAATATTTTGTGATGCCGTACCCGCGATCAGCAATAATGGCGTGTGTCGATACTAACAGTACACCCCAAGCCAAGGGCGCGGGCCTGACCTCTCAACAAAACAATGGCCATACCGCGTTGCAACTTGAAACTTGTCACTTGCAACTATGCCCCTTTCAGCGCATCCAGCAACTTCTGATGAATGCCGCCAAAGCCGCCGTTGCTCATCACCACCACACTCAGTGGCTCACCCTTGCGGGCCACTATCCGGGCAATGATGTCGTCGATGTCGTTACTCACCGATGCCGGTACCGGCGATTCGCTGACCACCGGCTCCAGAGACCAGTCCAACCCCGGTGGCTGATACCAGATTACCTCATCCGCAGCCCCGGTGCTGGCCGCCAGTGCCTCCTTATGGCTCCCCATGCGCATGGTGTTGGAACGAGGCTCGATCACTGCGAGAATCTTGCCATCCCCCACCTTGCGACGCAGACCATCCAGAGTCGTCGCAATGGCCGTGGGGTGATGTGCAAAGTCGTCGTACACTCGCACACCCTCAACGTCCCCACGCAATTCCATACGCCGTTTCACACCCAGGAATTCGCACAGGGCGGCGGCACCGTCAGCCAGAGTGACACCCACATGGCGGGCCGCCAGTAACGCGGCCATACCATTGTTCACACTGTGCTGGCCGGTCTGGTCCCAGCGTACCCGGGCCACCGGTTCGCCATTTTCCAGAATGGTAAAGGCAGACCCATCCGCGTTATCCAGCCGATAGCCCAGTGGCTCGTTTTCGCCGAAGCGTTCAATCTCGCTCCAGCAGCCTTTCTCCAGGGTCTCTTCCAGGGCGATTTCACCGTGAGGAAGAATCAACCGCCCGGTGGAAGGCACGGTGCGGATCAGGTGATGGAACTGGGTCTGGATGGCCGCCAGGTCGGCAAAAATATCGGCGTGGTCGAATTCCAGATTATTGAGAATGACGGTGCGCGGGCGGTAATGAACAAACTTGCTGCGCTTGTCGAAGAAGGCGGTGTCGTATTCGTCCGCTTCCACCACAAAAAACGGCGTCTCACCGAGCCGGGCAGACACACCAAAGTTGCCCGGCACACCGCCAATCAAATAACCGGGGTGGAGCCCGGCATGCTCCAGAATCCATGCCAGCATAGAGCTGGTAGTGGTCTTGCCGTGGGTACCGGCCACCGCCAGTACCCACCGCCCGGGCAGAATCACATCCTCCAGCAACTGGGCACCGGAAGTATAGGGCAGCCCCCGATCCAGCACGGCTTCCACGGCTGGATTTCCCCGGCTCAGGGCATTGCCGACCACCACCAGATCCGGCGCCGGCTCCAGTTGCGCCGGATCATAGCCCTGGGTCAATTCGATGCCCGCCGCTTCCAGTTGGTCACTCATGGGCGGATAGACGTTCTGGTCACTACCGGTAACACGATGGCCCTGAGCCTTGGCCAGCTGGGCCAGAGAGCCCATGAAGGTACCGCAGATACCGAGGATATGGATATGCATGGGAGAATAAACCGATCAATAGAATCCCTGCACCATAACGGCAAGGGCCCTTCAGGTGAAGGGATCAGTTATCGCCGCCCAACAGAATCCGTACCTGCCGAGAACCACGCAGCACCGCCGAGGGGCTCATGCCGAGCATGCTCTTGAACACATGGGTCAGGTGGGAGGAATCGGAAAACCCCGCTGCCAGCGCCGCATCGGTCAGCGTGCTGCCCATGGCCATCATCGAGGAGGTGACAAACAGCCGGTGCCAGAGACGGTAGCGGCGGATGGGAATGCCGGTGGTTTGCTTGAACAATCGCTGCAGACGATCCCCGGACAGCCCCACCTGTTCCGCCAATGCCTCGTTGGACAGGTTGTCCGCCGGGTCCGAGCGGATCAGCTCCACTACCCGGTCGATGCGGGCATCCGCCTCGAATCCAGCCACCCGTTCAGCATCACCGGGAAAGATAAGCCCTTGCAGGCGGGCATAGGCCTGGGCGGCCTCAGCCTGCCCCTCATGGAGTGCACACAAGATTTCCAACTGGTCAGCTTCCTGGCGGGAATCCCGGTAGACACCACAGGATTGTGCAGTCATCGCCGGCACATGGAAACGCAGATCCTTGCCCAACGGATCCAGAAAACAACAACCAATGCGCTTGCCACGGGCATCCGCGCAGAAAGTAATCCCCGCTGGAATCAGGTAAGAGCGGGCAGAGAATGTCTGACCATCCACCGTTAACGAAATGTGGTCATCCAACCCGAACCACAGCGTATGCGCCCCGTGAGACAGGGGAGTCAGTCGGCCGATCTGGCCCAGATACAGGGTGCGCTGGCGCCACAGGTAAAGCGTGGACGCGGGCACCGCAGAGGTGGCTGGCGAAGTCATTCTTGTTGTTTTCCGTACTGGTACCACGCACCAGAATCGCGAGCGCGGTCACAGTTTTTCCGGTTCATGACAAAACGAAGTACCAATTCCTACAAGTTACTATCACCCATCCTGCCTATAGTCCAATCGTCGACAAAAAACACAGCCCTGGCGCCGGCTGCTCATGAAGAGGCCAAGAAAGGCCTACAAATAACAAAACAGGAGACACTCCATGTCGATCCAACTACGCGGGCTGCTGGCAGCCCTGACTCTGCTCGCTACCACCTCCCAGGCCCACGCCTGGTGGCCATTCGGCAAGGACACAAGCTACGCCGACACCCGTTACCCCATCGTTCTGGTGGGCGGCATCATCGCCTTCGATGATATTGCCGGCGTGGATTATTTCTACGGTATCGCCGACAACCTGCGCGACTACGGCGCTCAAGTGTACGAAAGCAACGTCAGCGCCCTGCAAAGCAACGAATACCGCGGCGAGGAGCTGATCGTCCAGATCGAAAACTACCTGGCGGTCACCGGTGCCGACAAGGTGAACCTGATTGCCCACTCCCAGGGCGCCCCCACTTCCCGCTATGTGGCGGCGGTACGGCCGGATCTGGTGGCATCGGTGACCTCCGTGCACGGTGAAAACCGGGGTACCGCCCTGGCCGATGTGATTCGCGGCATAACACCGGAAGGCGGCATTACTGAAGGCCTGGCCGACAGCATCGCCGGGGCGTTCGGCGCCCTGTGGGAATTTGCCTCCGGCGGCCCCAATCCGGATAACCAGTCCGCCAGTACAGTGCTGGCCGCGTCCACCACCGAGGGCATGGCCGAATTCAACCAGCACTACCCCCAGGCGCTGCCCGGTGATGCCTGCGGCACCAGCGGCGAGCATAGCGTCAACGGCGTGCGCTACTGGTCCTGGGGCGGCACCGGTGTACACACCAACCTGCTCGACCCCTTCGACAGCATCATGGTTACCGTCACCCAGTTTGCGTTCCCCTCCGGCACCAAACATGACGGCATTCTGCCCCTGTGCGGCATGTACCTGGGCAAACCCATCCGCCACGACTACCGTCACAACCACGCGGATGCCATCCGTCACCTGTTCGGCCTGATGGGCTGGGAAACCGACCCCAAGACCCTCTACCGCAACCACGCCAACCGGCTCAGAAACGCGGGCCTGTAAACCCGACCCGCAGGGCTTTTTGCCCTGCGGACCGACCTGTACAGGAGAGTCGTTATGCAACGCCATCTTGCCCTGCTGGCCACTGTCACGTTACTGGCCGCAGCCGGCTTCTGGGGGCTGCAACAGATTCCTGCCCCCGCCCACGGAAAGGCCCGCCAGACGGCTGGCGCTATCCCAAAAAATGACCCCGTCCACAGCAACCCTGCCCCGCTGTCGCCGCTTCCGGTTACCGAAACGCTGGACAACACCTCCCTGGCCGGTACCACAGTGCCCGCCGATCTGGTCATGGATGGCGACGGGCAACTGATCGTGAACAGCGGCACCCGGGCCATTCTCGAGTATTTTCTGTCGCTGAGCGGGGAGCTCCCGGATGAGCAGATTCGCCAGCTGATCCGGCAATGGGCCGAGGACAACGCCGGCCCCCGGGCCGCCAGCGACCTGCTCGCCCTGCTGGACCGCTACAACGCCTATCGCCAGCGTTTTGCCAGTGGTGACTATGCCGCCAGCTCCGAAGCCGACATCACCGACAAACTGCGTCAGCGCCAGCAATTACGCGAGGGGATTTTCGGCGCCGACGCCACCGCCCTGTTCGCCGATGAAAATCGCTATGACCAGTTCAGCCTGCAGCGCCGTGAGATCCTTGCCAGCGACATGAGCGAAACGGAAAAGAAGCAGGCCATGCAGACCCTTTATGCTTCATTGCCGGAACAGCTGGCGGTCCAGTACCGACAGCAGCATGCCCTTCGTCATCTGCAACAAACGGAGCAAGCCATCCAGGAAACAGGAGGAAACAGCGCAGATCGGTTCGCCTACCATCAGCAAACCTTCGGTGATGAAGCCGCGCTGCGTTTGCAGTCTCTGGCGCAACAGCGACAACAATGGCAGCAGCGCTATCAGGACTATGCGGCACAGAGGGATCGGATTCTGGCGGCCGGGCTGCCTGGCAAGGACAAACAACAACAGTTGCAGCAATTACGCGCCACGCTGTTCGAGGAAACCGAACAGCGCCGGGTCGCCGCACTGGATCGGCTGGAAGAACCGACAAGGGAATAACCCTACTCGCATGGGACATGGGGTTGGCGATGTTTGCCATGTGAGCATGGCTTACTCAAGCCATGCTGAAGGGCACGACAGCCGGGAACCGGCGCCTTCATAGGCCGCAGGCGCCTATCAGCGGGTCACGGTCACCACTTCCGGCACCAGCATCACCACCGTAGCATACCCCGCCACCAGCAGAGTCAGGGCAATGCCCAGGCCCAGGAACGGCCCCACATTCATGGCTCTATGGTAGACAAAGCTCTGTGCAGCCAGTTGCCAGCTCACCAGTACCAGATACAGGCCTTCGATCCAGCCCTGGGACTGGGCCATGCCCGCATTGATTGCCAGTAACGGCAGGGTCACCAGGGTCAGCACCACATCGATGCCCACCAGCGACAGGGCTGTCTGCAGCCAGCGGCTCTGCAAACCCTTGAACCCCAACAGCACAAAGATGCCTGCCAGAATCACCGTCATCGAGGTGAGCTGGCTGCTCAGCAGCACCAGTACCGGCAGCGCCGTCTGCAAGCTGCCAACCAGCAGTTGCAGGCCACACCAGCCCAGCAACACCAGGCCCAGCAGGCTGGACGAATAAGGCGCGTTTTCGGGGCCGGCACGAAATATCGCCAGCCGCCAGAACAATGTCATCAATGCAGTCATGGATCCTCCGGCGGGCTATTGTTCCAGAGCCGGGGGGAAATAGTAAGCGGCGACAAGCTACAAGCCTCAAGCTGCCACACGAAAACCGGTGTAGCCATACGACGCACTCCTTCCCCCGCGAGCATCACACAGCATCGCATCGCGGGCACGGCATTGCCGGTGCCACCGAATCCAGCCCGCGCCTTGTAGCTTGCTGCTTGAAGCTTGTAGCTGCCTTTTCCCTGTCATCGTCCGACAACACCGGGTGTGTTTCATGGGCTCCTTCGCTAGAATGCACGCAAATTGAACCAAGGGGTCTCACATGGCGCGTAAAAACGCTTTCTATGCTCAGTCTGGCGGTGTCACCGCTGTCATCAATGCTTCCGCCGCTGGCGTTATCGAAGCCGCCCGCGAAAACAAGGATGTGATCGGCAAGGTCTACGCCGGCCGTAACGGCATCATCGGCGCCCTCACCGAGGAGCTGATCGACACCAGCAAAGAAAGCAAAAGCGCCATCGACGCGCTCAAGCACACCCCTGGCGGCGCCTTCGGCTCCTGCCGCTACAAGCT
>NZ_JABURH010000198.1:28381-30990 GCF_014762765.1 Alcanivorax sp. | reverse complement strand
CCCATCGCGGTGCATTCGCAGGTGCTGCGCAAGGAGCTGCCCATCCTTGCGCTGGTCACCGCCCTGGCCGCGTGGCAGCTGCTGGACGGCGAAATCACACGGTTTGATGCGCTGGTGCTGCTCGGTGTGTTCGGTACGCTGATGGGCTGGACGATCTGGCAGGGGATGAAGAAGAAAGAGGATGCGCTGGCCAGCGAGATAGAACAGGAACTGGACGTGCGCGCCATGCCCCTGCGACAGTCGATTTTCTGGCTGGTGACGGGACTGGTGCTGCTGATTGTCAGCTCCCGTGTACTGGTCTGGGGGGCGGTGGAAATTGCCCATGGATTCGGTGTCAGCGACCTGATCATCGGCCTGACCATCATCGCCGTGGGCACCTCGCTACCGGAGCTGGCGTCGTCGATCATTGCCGCCAGAAAGGGCGAGCACGATATCGCCCTCGGTAACATCCTGGGCTCCAACCTGTTCAACACCCTTGCCGTGGTGGGGATTGCCGGCACCATTCATCCCTTGGCGGTAGGGCCCGAGGTGTTCAACCGGGACATGCTGGTCATGGCGGCGCTGACGCTGTCGCTATTCGTCATTGGCTACGGATTCCGGGGGCAAGGTCGCATCAACCGCCTTGAGGGCGCCTTGCTGCTGTCTGCTTACGTTGGCTATACCCTCTACTTGCTCAGCACGGTATTCGGTCAACCGTAATAACCCCATTCGACTTGCCGATGGCGAGTCGAACCAGCGACCGTAAATCGGACGCACGGCGACTTTCACCAGCCAATAACGGGCAACACCGTTATTGGCTTTGATTCCAGTTACCCCTGCCCTTAAGCTGACCTGAAAGCCACCATGCAGGGATAATAACAATGAAGCTCACCACCCTTACCCCGCCCCTGCAGGCGCTCCACGATTCCTCCGATGACATCCTGTTGGTATCGCTGATAAGCCATGATGGCCTGCCGGTGGTGCATATTGGTGAGGGGCTGGATTATGACGAGCAGAGTGCGCTGTTCTTCGAGATGAAGAAAGCCTCTGACCGGGTACTCGAGGGGTTACGGCTGGGGCATAGCGAGGAAATATTCATCCGTTGCCGGGAAGGGTGTATCTGCATCTGGCCAGTGAACGATATGGTGTTTGCCTGTATGGCACGGCCATCGGTGAACTCCCAGCACATGCAGATGCTCGCCTGGAAAACCGTATCGGCACTGGGAGGACTGGTTTAGTCCTTCACTCACTCCCCCTTCACACCTGGATCACAAAACGGCTTAGCCCCAGTAATCACAAGCCATCCAGCCCTTTGAACCCCTTTCAACGCAACAAAAAGATACAGCCCCACCATAGAGAGATACGACCGTACTAATTAGCGTCAGGGCACGACTTTTTGGAGGGATCTTCATGCAGAGAAAAACAGGTATTGGCGCCCTGCTGGCGGCGCTACTGGGTGGCAGTGTGCTCAGCCCGGTGTGGGCGGACGATACTCCGTCTTTTATCACGCAAACGCAAAATGAAGTCATCGACAACCAATACATCGTGACACTGGCCCCGGACATTATTCAGCGCCTTGGGGTGACCGATCTGACCACGGCCATTCGCACACTGCTGGCCACGGTGGGCGGCGGCGAGGTGATTTATACCTATCAGCACGCGCTTACCGGCATGACCGTGCGGCTCACGGACCTGCAGGCCACCTTGCTGGGCCAGCTACCCGGCGTGATCGGCCTGGAGCCGGACCGTCGGGTGCAGGCCATCGCTACCCAGGCGAACGCCACCTGGGGGCTGGACCGGATTGACCAGCCAGCCCTGCCGCTGGATGGCAGCTACCAGTATCCCAACAGCGCCGGCAACGATGTCACCGTCTATGTGATCGACACCGGTCTGCGCGCCAGCCATAACGAATTCAGCGGGCGGGTCAGCCCGGGCCGTAACTTCGTCAGCAGTGGCGGCGGTTTCCTGTTTGGTGGCGGCAGTGTGGACCCGGCCAACACCAATGACTGTAATGGCCACGGCACCCATGTGGCGGGCACCGCCGTGGGCACCGTTTACGGGGTGGCCAAGCAGGCACAAATCGCGCCGGTGCGGGTACTGGACTGCAATGGCAGCGGCAGTAACTCCGGCGTGATCGCCGGGGTGGACTGGGTGGCCGGCAATCACCGCAAACCTGCGGTGGCCAATATGTCCCTGGGAGGCGGTAGCTCCAGCGCCCTGGATACGGCAGTACGCAACGCCGTAGTTGCCGGGGTAAGCATGGTGGTGGCCGCCGGCAACGATAACAGCGACGCCTGCAACGGCTCTCCCAACCGGGTGGCCGAGGCTCTGACCGTGGGGTCCACCACCCGAACAGACCAGCGCTCTTCGTTCTCCAATTTCGGCGCCTGTGTGGACCTGTTCGCCCCGGGTAGCGACATTACCTCTGCCTGGTTTCAATCCGACACCCAGACCGCACGCCTGAACGGCACCTCCATGGCAGCCCCTCATGCTGCCGGTGCAGCGGCCGTGTATCTGGGAACGAATCCCAGCGCCAGCCCTGAGCAGGTGTTCGCGGCATTGGTCGATGGCAGCGCCACCGGCATGATCAGCAATGCCAGCAACCAGTCGCCCAACCGCCTGTTGCAGGT
>NZ_JABURH010000198.1:11996-27942 GCF_014762765.1 Alcanivorax sp. | reverse complement strand
CTTCCTGTACAGCCCTGCCGGTGGTGCCTTCTCGCTGGCCCTGGAGCAACGTAGCTGCTTCCTCTTTTTCGGCTGTAGCTGGTCCCAGGTGGGCAGCGCCCAGCCGCAGAACGGCGTGGCGACCCTGAACGGCTCGGTGGGCAGCGGTACCTACCGCTGGCGCGTCACAGCGCAAAGCGGCTCCGGCGCTTATACGCTGTTGGCGAACCCGCGCTAAACACGCCTTTCCCTTAAACGAAAAAACCACCGCTTGCGGTGGTTTTTTCGTTCTACCGGTAAGCGTCAGCAGGATCAGGCCACGGCAGCATCCTGTTGCTCATCATGATTCTGCTCACCCTCATACAAGTCTTCCAGACGGTCGCCTTGGGTCATCAGATATTCGAAGGCCGCCAGGGACGCCTTGGAACCCTCGCCCATGGCAATGACGATCTGCTTGTAGGGCACCGTGGTCACATCGCCGCAGGCATAGATGCCTTCCTCTGAGGTCTGGCATTTCTCATTGATCACAATCTCGCCGAAGCGGGAGCGTTCCACTACCCCGTCCAGGAAATCACTGTTGGGCACCAGCCCGATCTGCACGAACACCCCTTCCAGCGGCAATTCATGGACGGTTTCCGTGGCCCGGTCCTGATACTCAATGGCACTGACCTTGCCGTTGCTGGCCTTGATTTCACGGGTGGCCGCGTTGCGGTGAATGGTGATATTGGCCTTCTGCTCGGCCTTGTCCACCAGCACCTTGTCCGCTTTCAGCTCGGGCATGAATTCAAACACGGTGACGGATTTGACGATGCCGGCCAGATCCAGTGCCGCTTCAATACCGGAGTTACCGCCGCCGATTACCGCCACGTCCTTGCCCTTGAAGAAGGGACCGTCGCAATGCGGGCAGTAAGCCACACCGTTACCGATGTTCTCTTTCTCGCCGGGCACACCCAGCTCACGCCATTTGGCACCGGTGGCCACGATCACGGTCTTGGTGTCGATTTCCTCGCCGGAGGACAGCACCACGGTCTTGATCTGGCCGTTGCGCACCTCGGCCACTTTCAGGTGTTCCTTCACGGTCACATCGTAGTCGTTCATGTGGGCGTGCAGGGCACCGGACAGTTCCGGGCCGGTGGTTTTCTTCACCGAGATCAGGTTCTCGATATCCATGGTGTCTTTCACCTGGCCGCCAATACGGTCGGCAATCAGGGTGACTTTCAGACCCTTGCGGGCACTGTAGATGGCCGACGCCACGCCGGCGGGGCCGCCGCCGATCACGGTCACGTCCTGCAGCGGCAGTTTTTCCCCGGCGCTTGCCTGGGCGATGGCCGGATCAAACGCCAGCAGTTTGTCGATCAGCTCGGCGGCGGTGACCTTGCCATTGGCGAACAGCTCGCCATTCAGGTACACGCTGGGAACACCCTGGATGTCGCGGGCCTTCACGGTGTCCTGGAACAGGCCGCCGTCGATCATTTCAGTCTTGATGCGCGGATTGAGCAAGGCGAACTGATTGAGCGCCTGCACCACGTCCGGACAGTTGTGACAGCTCAGGCTGATGAACACCTCGAAATGCAGGTCGTCTTTCACGTTGGCGACCATGCGCTGCAGGCTGTCATCCAGCTTGATGTCGGTACCTGATGCATGCAGAAACGCCAGCACCAGGGAGTTGAATTCGTGGCCGGCCGGAATACCGGAAAAACGGATACCGGTGTCCTCGCCGTCCGCCTCCAGCAGGAAGGAAATGGGGCTGCGCAGGGCATCACCCAGGTCCCGTTCCTCGAAGGCCAGGTTGTCACTGACACCGGCGATGTCGGAGAGAAACGTCACCAGTTCATCGCGCTTATCGTGCGCACCGGTCTGCAGCACGAAGGTGATTTTTTTCTGCATGTTGGCTGCATAGCCTTTCAGGGCCTGCAGGATGTCATTCGTGAGCATGTCTGTTCCTTTCCTGGTTCATGGGTGACAGTGCAAAGGGATGGGCGCCCCCAACCCTTCTCCCGGTGAGGGAGAAGGACAGGGAGGCAACGGACTGGTTTAGATCTTGCCGACCAGGTCCAGGGAAGGCGCCAGGGTTTCTTCGCCTTCTTTCCACTTGGCCGGGCACACTTCACCGGGGTGGTTGCGAACGTATTGGGCGGCTTTCACCTTGCGCATCAGGTCGTCGGCGTCACGGCCGATGCCTTCGGCGGTGATTTCCATGGCCTGGATCACGCCATCCGGATCGATCAGGAAGGTGGCGCGATCCGCCAGGCCCTGACCTTCACGCATCACACCGAAATTGTTGGTGATGGTGCCGGTCTGGTCGCCGACCATGTAGTAGTTGATCTTGCCGATGGTCTCGGAGGTGTCGTGCCAGGCCTTGTGGGTGAAGTGGGTATCGGTGGATACGGAGAACACTTCCACGCCCAGCTTCTGCAGCTCGTCATATTTGTCAGCCACATCACCCAGTTCGGTGGGGCACACAAAGGTAAAGTCGGCGGGATAGAAGAAAAAGATGGCCCACTTGCCTTTCACATCCGCTTCGGAGATGTCGACAAACTCGCCCTGCTTGAAGGCGGTGGCGTTGAACGGTTGGATTTCGCTGTTGATCAGTGCCATGTGGTTAAGACTCCCTAGGTTGGCTTATCGATTCGTTTCGACGAACAATAGAATGGGGAATCTGCCCTGATAGTTAAATTTGAAACTTCTTATCATGGCGATAGGGAATATCTAACGAACTACCAGTACCTCCTCAGAACAGGGACAGCTGGGAATCATCCGCCTTGCGGCCGCGGCGAGGGCGACGCCGGCGGCTGCCATGGCGTTGATTGACGGCCCGGCTCTCGTCCCGGAAACCGGCCTGCTGTCGGGCCTGGGCCAGTCGCTGACGGGCCTCGCGCACGGCCGTGTCGAAACACACCAGCGGTGCCGGGTAATCCTGCCCGATCACCACGCCGGCGTCCCGTTGCTGGCGCGGCCCCATCTGCCAGGGCTGATGAATCCAGGTGGACGAGACCCTGCCCAGCTCCGGCACCCAACGGCGAATAAAGGTGCCCTCCGGGTCCAGTTTGCGGGCCTGCAAGGTGGGGTTGTACATGCGCAGCGCATTGATGCCGGTGACACCGGCCTGCATCTGCATCTGGGGAAAATGGATGCCCGGCTCGTAATCCACAAACAGGCGCGCCAGATGCAACGCCGGTTGCCGCCAGTGCAGCCAGAGCGGATAACAGGCCATGGACACCAGCATGGCGCGCATGCGGAAGTTGATCCAGCCATGGTGGTGCAGATAACGCATGGCCGCATCCACCAGCGGCCAGCCGGTATGGCCGCTCTGCCAGGCCGCCAACCACTGCGGGTTGCCCGGTTCATCGCGCAGGTTGCGCAACAGCGGGTGCACGCTGCAGGTCTCCATGGACACCTGATCTTCCAGTTTCTGGATAAAGTGGCAGTGCCACCACAGGCGCGACTCGAAGGCGGACAGACCGGCTCGCAGGGCCGGATCCTCCTCCTGCTCCAGCGCTTCCCAGGTCTCCTGCACGACCCGGCGCAGGCTCAGACAGCCCCAGGCCAGATAGGGGCTGATACGCGCGCCGCAGTGCTCCGCTTTCTGCGGGGCACTGATGCCACCGCGATAACCCCGTGCCCGCCGCTCCAGAAAACTCTGCCAGACCGGTTCCGCCGTATCGGTGCCACCGTGCTGACGCCCCGGGCAGTCGGAACGGTCTGCACCTCGGGCGGTGCGCAAATCCGGCCAGGGATCGGCGGAGGCTGCCGCCTGAATACGGGACGGCAGTGTAGCCAGGGGGCGGGTCATGAATTGCTGCCAGTGGGCGCCCCAGTGATCCCGGTCCAGACAGGGGCGCTGGACGCCAAAAGGCGCCTCCTCATGCCAGGGCACCCGCTGCTCCCGACACCACTGCTTCACGGCCCGGTCGCGGGCGTAGGTCCAGGCGCCGCCGTATTCCTCATGACTGTGCAGCACCATGTCACCAAGCCGGTGCTGCAGACCCGCCAGCACGGAGACGGCCTCCCCTTCCACCACCCACAGCGGCAACCCCAGCCGGGCCAGTTGCCCGCGCAGATCCCGCAGGCTTTCCGCCACAAAACGCCATTGCCGCAGGCTGGTGTCCGGCTGCTGCCAGTACGCCGGCTCCAGGATATACAGCGGCAACACCGGGCCTTCCCGGCAGGCTCGGGCCAGCGGGCCGTGATCGTGTGCGCGCAGGTCGCGCTTGAACCAGACCACTTGCACCGTCATGCCAGTTTCAGGTCCGCAGCGGGGAGCGGCAGCATGGCCGCCGGGTAATCGGGCAGCGGATCCGCCTGGCCAAAGGTGAAATGCAGCGACAAACACTGACGCGCAGAGAGTCCCCGCAGGGCGGGCAACCAGTAATGCAGATGCTCGCCCCGGGGATCGTACTGCTGGCACTGGCGGGTGGGACTGAAGCGTCGACCGCCACGGGCGTCGTGCCCCACGCCGGCGATGTAGGCCCAGTTGCCCCAGTTGGAAGCCACATCATCGTCCACCAGGTAATGCTGAAACCAGCGGGCGCCCCGGCGCCAGTCCAGCCCCATATCGTTCACCCAGAAGCTGGCCAGGTTCTGCCGCCCCCGGTTGGAGGCATAGCCGGTGGCCATCAGTTCGCGCAGGTTGGCATCGATAAAGGGGAGCCCGGTCTCGGCCTGACACCAACGCTGCCAGTATTCCCGGGCCAATAACGATGCCGGTTCTGGCTGTCCCGGTCCCTCGTCATTGAGACCGGCATAGTGAAACACCCGCGCGCCATGCTCCCGCAGCGACCAGTGGTAAAACTCCCGCCACAGCAATTCCACCCGCAGCCATTCACTGCCCGGGTTGGCACCCTGAACGGCCTCATAGTCGAGAATGCGCTGCCAGACCCGCCTCACAGACACATTACCCCAGGCCAGGTAGGCGCTCAGGCGGCTGGAGTAATGTTCGCCGATCAGTTGATTCCGGGTCTGCTTGTAGTGGTCCACGCTGCGGGTTTCAAACAGATAATGTTCCAGCCACTGCAGACCGGCCTGCTCTCCCCCGCTCAGGGAAAAGTAGTCCCGGGAGTTTCGCTGCCAATGCCGGCAGCGTAATGCCAATAGTTCGCGGGCCGGTTCGGCGAAGGCTGGAGGCGGCAGGGGTTGGGCGGCACGAAGAGATGGCGCAGGGCCGTCCGGGGCCGTGACCGGCACGCCGTCCCGGTTCTCCACCTTGCGCCGGAAACGGCTGAAGGTGGCCGGGAACGATCCCTCCCAGGGCAAGGCCTCGGCGGCAAGCAAGGTCTGGGTCTCTTCCTCGACAACCCGGATGCCGGCCTGTCGCAGGGCGGCAATCATGGCGGCTTCTTCCGGGGCCTGGGCCACCGCGGTCACCACCTGCAAAGGCTGGCTGGCATGCCAATGGCCAAACAGGGTCACCGGGTCCGCCCGCAGACACTGCAGCGCCACCCCCAATTGGGCCAGCCGCGCCTGCAAGTCGTCGAGGCTTTCCAGCAGAAAGGCGGTCTTGGCCGACCCCAGCCGATCCATGCCGTCCGCGTCCGCTTGCAACCAATGATCGGGCAACAGGTACAGGCCCAGCACCGGCTGTGACAGGCTGGCCGCCCGCTGCAGCAGCGGCTGGTCTGCCACGCGTAAATCCTGCCGGAACCAGACCACGGTAATCATTGCGGCCTCCCCTGACGGCGACAGCGTTCACTGCAGTACACCACCTGCTCCCAGTGCCGCGCCCATTTGCGACGCCAACTGAAAGGTCGCTGGCAGACCGGGCAGGTTTTCTCCGGCAGCGCCGCCTTGTTGCCCTTCCAGCCGCTGCTCACAGAGCCTCCGGGTCTGCCAGCAACTGCTCTGCGCGATCCAGCATGGCGTTCACCTTGGCGGGATCCATGCGATCCAGGTTGCGATAGATCATCCGCATGCGGTGGTTGTGCTGGAACTGGCGGCGATGACGATGAATGAAATGCCAGTAGAGGGAGTTGAACGGGCAGCTGTCCGATTCGCTGGCGGTCTTGACGTTGTACTGGCAGTGCTTGCAATAGTCGGACATGCGATTGATGTAACTGCCGGACGCTGCGTAGGGTTTGCTACCCAGATAGCCGCCATCCGCATGCATCACCATCCCCAGGGTGTTGGGCAACTCCACCCAGTCGTAGGCATCCGCATACACCTCCAGGTACCACTGACAAATGGCCTCCGGCAGCACCCCCAGCAGCAGGGCAAAATTGCCGGTGACCATCAGCCTCTGGATATGATGGGCGTAGGCATGATCCAGGGTGTTGCGCAGTGATTCCGACATGCAGTGCATGCGCGTGTCGCCGCTCCAGTAATAACCGGGCAGTGGACGCTGATTGTTGAGCCGGTTTTCTGCGGCGTAATCCGGCATCAGCAGCCAGTAGATTCCCCGCACATATTCCCGCCAGCCCAGTATCTGGCGAATAAACCCCTCCACCGCATTGAGCGGCGCCAGGCCATCCCACCAGGCTTGCTCGGCGGCCTGACAGACCGCCAGCGGGTCCAGCAGGCCAATGTTCAGATACGGCGACAGCAGGCTGTGGAACAGGGTGTCTTCCCCGGTGACCATGGCATCCTGGAAATCACCGAAGTGCGGCAGGCGTTGTTGGATAAAGTGCGCCAGCGCCTGTTGCGCCTGGGCGGCGGTGGTGCCCCAGCGAAAATCCGTCAGGTTGCCGAGGTGTTCCGGAAACGCCTGCTCCACCAGCGCCAGCACCTCCCTGTCGATGGCATCGCGGGGGAAGGAAAGGTCCACGGGCAAGGGGACCTCCCCCTTGTAGGCCTTGCGGTTGCTGGCATCGAAATTCCATTGGCCACCCACCGGTTCATCCCCTTCCATGAGCAGGCCGGTGTGGCGACGCATTTCCCGGTAGAAAAACTCCATGCGCAGCTGTTTCTTGCCACTGGCCCAGCGCTGGAAGAACGCCGGCGAGCAGAGAAACCGACTGTCCTGCAGGCAGGTGACCGGACAGGGCAACTGGCGGGGCCAGTGCACCTCGATCTGCTGCTGCAAACGGTATTCACCGCAGTGGGTTACCACCAGCTCTTCGGCGGATTCACAGACCGGCACCAGCACATCGAGCAGGCTGGTGTGGTCATGCTCGCCATAGGCAAGGTAGTCCAGTTGCCAGCCCGCCTCCCGCAGGTCCGCGGCAAAGTGGCGCATGGCACTGAAGATAAAGGCAATCTTCTGCTTGTGGTGACCCACGTAGGTGGCCTCGGCGGGCACCTCCGCCATCACCAGCCGGTCGCGGGTTTTGTCCAGCGCCTGCAACGTGGGCAGGGACAGGCTGAGCTGGTCACCCAGAATGATTCCGACTTTCACGACCTCTCCCGCAACATCTGAAAGTTCAAGAATGCCGTCATGGGAGTTGCCGCCGGGTGAAGGAACCCGGCCCGGGTCAATCTGTCCCACCCGGTAAGGACAGACAGGGAGAAAACCCATGGTGCGAATCGTATTGATGGCTGCCAGTCTACTGGTCGGCATGG
This sequence comes from Alcanivorax sp., assembly GCF_014762765.1. Lineage (GTDB taxonomy): Bacteria > Pseudomonadota > Gammaproteobacteria > Pseudomonadales > Alcanivoracaceae > Alcanivorax. The sequence continues at coordinate 20,472 of NZ_JABURH010000198.1, read as the reverse complement.
TCCATGCCGAAGGTTACGACTACATCCGTGGTGATGATGTTTATGAGGAGAACTATCACTACGGGGTAGATTATGACGGCCTGAGCAGTGTGCCGCAGACCCGGCTCGGCGGCAGCAGCAGAAGCGATGATGCCGGCGGGCGGCTCAAGCAACAGGCCCGGGACCTGCAGAAAGAGACCACCCAGCCCTCCATGACGCGGGAGCTGGAAAAGTGGCAGGCGGATGACAGCCTGACACCGCTCTCCCCGGGCAAGGAGTAACCCCTCATCGTTAGTGCCCTGCGAGCAAGTCGCCTCCTGGCCCTGCCAGACTCAGGCGTCCCGATTCACCAACCGTAGTTGCCGCCCATGCAGTAACGAGGATGCCACCAGTTGCTCGAACAGCATGGCCAACGGCTGGGGCCGACCAATGGCATAGCCCTGGACGAAGTCCACACCGGCCTCCTCCAGCACCGGAATCATGGCGATATCTTCCACATATTCCGCCACGGTTTTCACCCCCAGCCGGTGGGCCACTCCACTGATGGATTCAACAATGGTGCGATCCACGCTGGAATAAAGCAGGTTGCGTACGAAACTGCCGTCGATCTTGATGAAGTCCACCTGGAAGTGCTTCAGATAATTGAACGAGCTGAAGCCACTGCCAAAATCATCCAGCGCCACCTTGCTACCCTTCTGGCGAATCCGCGCCAGCAACTCGCTGGCACTGGACAGCTGATTGACCACAGTGGTTTCCGTGATCTCGAAGGTAAGCCGCTCGGGCGCCACCGAGGTGCTATCAAGCAGCTCCTCCAGAAACGGAATAAAGGTGGGGTCATCCAGGGAGGTAGCTGACAGATTGATGGCCAGATGCAGGTTGGGCAGGGCGGCCAATTCCTCGCTGAGCGTGACCAGCAGCTGAGTGAGCACCCAGCGATCAATGTGCGGCATCATCTGGTAGCGCTCCGCCGCCGGAATAAAGGCCCCCGGATTGAGAATGTCGCCGTTACGGTCCCGCAGGCGCAACAGAATTTCGTAATGGGAGGTCTCCGTTTCCCCACCGATGGGCCGGATTTCCTGGGCATAGAGCAGAAAGCGATCCGACTCCAGGGACTCGCGCAGGCCTGCGGCCATCTGTAATTCCAGATGCCGGCGAGAGGCTTCGCTGTCATCCGGGGTGTACACAGAGACCCGATTACGGCCTCGATGTTTGGCGGCATAGCAGGCAACATCTGCCCGACTCATGGCTTCTTCCACACTGATCAGATTGCCATCAAGTTGCACCAGACCGACGCTGGCGCCGATATCGTAGAGGGAATCTTTCCAGGCAAAACGGATGTCTCCCAGGGCCGCGATCAGCCTTTCGGCAATCTGCACGGCCTTGTCAGACGGGCAGCTGCGCAACAGCAGACCGAATTCGTCGCCGCCCAGCCGGGCCACCACATCCCCGTCGCGAATCTGACGACCAATGACCCGGGCGCATTCGCGCAACAGGGCATCGCCGGCCACATGGCCGGCGGTATCGTTGACCACCTTGAAACGATCCAGATCGATAAAGCACAACACACTATGCTCGGCGATGCCTTCATCCAGTGTCTGCTGCAGGGTGTTTTCAAATTCGCGCCGGTTGGTCAGGCCGGTCAGCGCATCATGGGTGGCGTGATAGCGCAGCTTCTTCTGCATGGCCCGACGGGCGCTCACATCACGAAATACCATCACCGCCCCTTTCACATCACCGTCTGCGGTTTTCACCGGGGCAGCGGAATCCTGGATTTCATAGCGACTGCCGTCGCGGTTCAGCAGAAAACAGTCCTCGCGCAGAAAACACATATCGCCGCCGCGCAGGGCCACTGCAATGGGATTGGTAAGCGTTGGCCGCCCCTCCTCATCACTGAGCTGCAGTACCTTATCCACGGGCTCGCCCTCGGCATCCCTTTCCCGCCAGCCAGTTAACGATTCTGCCACTGGATTCATGAAGGTAATCCGCCCGTCTTGATCCGTGGCGATAACCCCGTCGGCAATGGAGTTGAGGGTCACCCGCAAGCTTTCCTTCTCGTGGGCAAGGGAGTGTTGCATGATCCGTTCGGCGGTCACATCCCAGTTGGTACCGACCATCACTGGCACCTTGTCCGGACCGATCAGGGTGGTTTCCGCCCGGGCACGGATATAGCGCTCCTCGCCTGCGGGAGTGAGGATGCGAAACTCACCGTCCAGCTCCCCGGGGGCCTCCATAACCTGCTGCAGTCGGGGCCGCAGCTGGGCCAGGTCATCCGGATGAATGCGGTCGTACCAGATTTTCAGAGTGCCATCGCCCTCCTGCCCGGGCTTGACGCCGTACATCTCGTAAATACGCTCATCCCAGTCCAGCTGGCCGGTTATGGTGTTGTACTGCCAGATGCCCACGCCTCCGGCGGACAGGGCCAGTTGCAACTGACGACGACTTTCCGCCAGAGCATGTTCTGCCTCCTTCTCGGCCTGGATATCCTCGCACTGAACAATCAGATAGCGAACGCTATCGTCTTCACACACACCAGCAATGGACAGGCGAACCCAGACCAGCTCACCAGCCCGGGTGACATAGCGCTTTTCCAGGCGCAGGTTGTCTACCCGGCCCGCCAGCAAAAAGCCCAATTGCTGCAGATCATCCTGAAGGTCATCCGGGTAGATCAGCTGCTGAAAGGTGCTCTCGAGAAGCGCCTCTTCACGGTACCCGGTAAGCTGACAAAGAGCCCGATTGACCGCCAACCATCTACCATCCGGCCCCATCAACGCCATGGCAATGGGTGAATGCTCCATGGTCAGGCGAAAGCGTTTCTCCCGTGCCGCCAGAGCGATTCGACCAGCACGCTCACGGCGGAAGAGAATGATCGCCAGGGTCACTGCCCCCAAGGCTGCCCCAATCAGCAAAACCTGCATGGCTCACGTCCGTTGTCGGTTATTGTTATCCCCTGTTCACTTTTTGAACTGCCAGCCCCTGACTTGCCAGCCTCACCTGACAAAACCGGAACTTTCACCGACAATTGGGTGACTATCAGTGGGCCTATGATCCGAATATCCGCCCGCGGCCTGTCCGTCGCTGCCCGCAAAGGAGTATTGCCTAACCGGCTTGCAGACCATGACGTTCCGATACCGCACCCTACAATGCCTTGCCCTGTTGTTTGTGGCCTTTACCCTGTCCCAGCTCTGGTACCTGGGCCAGGTGCTGCGCTTGCAGCACCACAACCCGGAGGGCAGCGCCTATATGCAACGGGCCAAGGCCCAGGGGCAGGTACAACAATACTGGCGGGACTACGATCAGATCAGCGATTACCTGAAACGCTCGGTGCTGATCTCCGAGGATGCCCAGTTCACCAACCACAGCGGCTTCGACTGGCAGGGCATCCGTTACGCCCTTCAGCGCAACCTGGAAGCCGGCAAGCCGGTAGCTGGCGGCTCCACCATCACCCAGCAACTGGCCAAGAACCTGTACCTTTCCGGTGCCCGCAGCTATACCCGCAAGATTCAGGAAGCCATGATTGCGATGATGCTGGAAATAGGCCTGAGTAAACGTCGCATCCTTGAGCTGTATCTGAATGTGGCCCAGTGGGGGCACCAGATTTACGGTGCAGAAGCGGCGTCCAGACACTACTTCCAGGTCAGTGCTGCCGAACTCAGCATCGACCAGGCAGCACAACTGGCAGCCATGCTGCCGCGCCCCAACTACTATGATTTCAAGGGCCCGACTGATTATGTACAACAACGGGCCCAATGGATTCAGGGGCAAATGGCGCTGGTGCGTATCCCCGACCCGGGAAACCTGCCGCTGCCAGCTCCACCTGAACCCGAACCTCTCCAAGGAAACCCTCAAGAATGAAGCAGTTTGCGATACTTTGCCTGACCGGCCTGACCCTGCTGGGTTGTAGTGACAATGACAGCACTCCGGTCTCGCCGCCGGCCACCCAGGACACTGGCAACCCGCTGGTAGGTGCCTGGCAAAACGGAGAGCAGATACTGGTACTGGAAGAAAACGGCGATTTTTACCTGCCCGCCGACAACCAGCGCCAGGGTCTGACCTGGGAAAACGACGATGGCACCTTCACCTTCCGCTATCTGGATAACAGCCGGCTGGCAGTGGAAACCCAGAGCGGTAAGGGCGAGCAACAGCAGGACATCCTCAGCCTGAGCCCATCCACCCCAGCTACCGGGGAGGCAGAGCCAGCCGAAAGCCCCTTGTTCAACGGCGACTATCAACGTGCCAACAACACCGTGGGTCACCTTAGCGGCAAGGTGGAATTACCCGAAGATAGCGAACTGCCCGACAAGGCGGTGCTGACTGTGTCCCTGCTCACCCCCAGCAATGACACCGTGATCCGCCGCCTGATCCCCCTGACCAATGACGCACTCAGCCAGCCCTTCCGGCTTTACTACCCGGCCAACTCGGTGAACGCTGAGAGCAACTATCAGGTAAGCAGCCAGATCCTCGCCGACGGCGGCCTGTTCTTCCAGTCCGAGTCCACCCCACTGGTGTTTAGCCGGGGCCAGTTTGCCGATATCACCCTGCCTCTCAGTGCGGTGATGACGGCCAGCGAAACCTTGCGCGGCGCCCTGGTGTACCAGTACGGCACCACCAGCCTGATTCTCTGTAATAGCGATCGCCGCCTGCAACTGGCCGGCCCCCAGCGCGACGACCTGATCGACGCCTTCGAGGCCGCCCGTGAGTATCCCCTGCAACCCCGTGTGGCCACGGTCAGCGGCCTGCTGCGCAAGGTGCCCGGCGCACAGGAAGGCAGCACCCAGAATGGCATCATCGTGGAAAGCTATTCCCTGGAGAACGGCAGTGACAACTGCCGCCTGCCCGGCGCGGAGCTGACCAACACCCGCTGGCAGCTCAGCGCCCTCGGCGATGACATTATTGATGCAGACGTTGAACAATCGCCATACCTGACCCTGGACAGCGAGGGCAAGGTGATCGGGCATGCCGGCTGCAATGGCCTCAATGGCAGCTACCAGCAAGACGGCGAGACCCTGTCCTTCGGCCCCATCGCGACCACCCGCAAGGCCTGCCCGGAGATGGAGGGGGAACAGGCCTTTTTGCAGGCACTGAAAGCCACTAGCAGGTTTCGTATCGACGGCGAGCTGCTCACCCTGTTCGATGACAATAACCAGCCGCTGGCCGGCTTTCAGGCCATCGCGCTGTAACCCCGTTTGAGCGCTAAAGGGAAAGACCATGCGCATCCATTACCTGTCCCACGTCCCATTCGAACAACTGGGCGCCATGGAAGTCTGGTTCCGGGAGCGCGACATCAACATCAGCCAGTCGCTGCTGTTTCAGGACGACTCACTCCCTGACATCAGCGAGTTTGATGTGCTGGTGGTCATGGGCGGCCCCATGGGGGCGGATGATGATCACAGCCATTCCTGGATGGCCCCGGAAAAGGCCCTGATCCGCGACAGCATCGCCGCCGGAAAGAAAGTCCTCGGCATCTGTCTTGGTGCACAACTGATAGCCCGGGTACTGGGCGCCCCGGTAACCGCTAACAGAGACAGGGAAATCGGCTGGTTTCCGGTCTACCCCACCAGCGCCGGGAAGTCCGACAGCATCGGCAAACTGTTTGCCGGTGCCCCGCCCGTGCTGCACTGGCACGGCGACACCTTTGCCATTCCTGATGGTGCCGTACACCTGCTGGAGAGCAAAGGCTGCGCCAATCAGGCATTTCGTTACGGGGATAACGTGCTGGGTTTGCAGTTTCACCTGGAGCTGCAGACCGACAATGCCGCCGCCCTGTGCGATGCCTGCCCGGAAGATCTGGCCGACGGCCCCTGGGTGGAAAGCCGCGCCAGCATGCTGGCGGATGAGCAGCGCTTTGAGGATGCAAAACAACTGCTGGGGAGAGTGTTGGGGGCATTTCTGCGCTAGGGGCAATTGATTGATAATTGAAAATGGATAATTGATAACGGCGCGTGACAGCAATCCATGCCCCGAAACGCAAGAGGCCGCGCCCATACGATGGGCGCGGCCTCTTTGCTTTGAGAATCCCTAACGGCTCATTCGCGCCGTTATCAATTATCCATTCTCAACTATCAATTGCCTCTCACTACCTTCCTGCACCCTGCCCACAGCCGACAGAATCGCCTGCAAGGCAGCCGCAGTGGTATCCGCAGCGGTGGCCACGGCACTCTGCACCGTGTCCCCCACCTGCACCCGCACACAGGCCATGGCGTTGGCTTCGGTATTGTCACCCAATGAATACTCATCGAAGGACACTACCTTCACCTCGCCACCGATACGCCGGTTGAGCGCATCCACCAATGCCGACATGGCCCCATCTCCGCGGCCGGACAACAGGGTCACCGGCTGGCTGGCATCGCCAATGCTGATCTGGGCCTGCACCTGGTCGTTGCTGCGGTTCAGGTCATAGGAGCGCAACATCCACCCCATGGGCACGTTCAGGTAATCACTGTTGAAGCGACGATGTACCCGCTCGCTGGTGATCTCGCCACCGTCTTCCTCCGCATCTTTCTGCACCACCCCGGCCAGTTCCTGCTGCAACCAGCGCGGCAGATCGATACCGAAATCCCGCTCCAGCACGTGGGCGACACCGCCCTTGCCGGACTGGGAATTGATCCGCACCACTTCCTCGTAGCGACGGCCCACATCCGCCGGGTCGATGGGCAGATAGGCCACCTGCCAGATATCCCCCTCTTGATAGCGGGCCAGACACTTGCGGATAGCATCCTGATGACTGCCGGAGAAAGCGCTGAAGACCAGATCGCCCGCATAGGGATGGCGCGGGTGGGTCTGGATATCGGTGATCTCCTCCACCAGGGCAACAATCTCCTTCATCCGCGAAAAGTCGATTTGCGGATCGATGCCCTGGCTGTACAGGTTCATCCCGGCGGTGACCAGATCCATGTTCCCGGTCCGTTCGCCGTTGCCCAGCAAGGTGCCTTCCACCCGATCCGCACCGGCCATGACAGCCATTTCCGCGGCCGCCACACCACAGCCCCGGTCATCGTGGGTATGCACGCTGATGATCACGTGCTCACGATGCTGAATGTTCTCATGTACAAGCTCTACCTGGTCGGCAAACACATTGGGCGTGCTCACCTCCACCGTGGCCGGCAAGTTGATGATCACCCGCTGACCCTGGTCCGGGCGCCATACCGCATTCACCGCATCGATCACTTCGATGGCGAAATCGGTTTCCGTGGCGCTGAAGGTTTCCGGGGAATACTGGAAGCTCCAGTGGGTTTCCGGCTGCTTCTCGGCACAGGCTTTCACCCAGCCAGCGGCGCGCTCGGCAATGGCCTTGCAGCCTGCCTTGTCCACGCTGAAAACCTGCTCTCGGAAGGTGGGCGAGGTGGCATTGTAGATATGCACGATGGCATTTTTTGCGCCCTTGAGTGACTCAAAGGTGCGGGCAATCAACTCTTCCCGGGCCTGGGTGAGCACCTGAATGTGCACGTCATCCGGCACCAGGTCTTCCTCAATCAGGGCCCGGCAGAAATCAAAATCAATCTGGCTGGCCGAGGGGAAGCCCACCTCGATTTCCTTGAAACCCAGCTCCACCAGCATCTGGAAGAAGCGGCGCTTCTGCGCCACGGACATGGGCTTGATCAGCGCCTGGTTGCCATCACGCAGATCCACCGCCGCCCACAGCGGCGCTTTCTCGATACGCTGACTGGGCCAGCGACGGTCGGGTTTGTCGATGACCGGAAAGGGCTGGTATTTGCGATGATCAAAGCTCATGTCGAATCCTCAAACGAAAAAGGGGCATGGCCTGCCCCCCGGGTGAACTCCTAATCCAATCCGAAGGGTGTCGGCAGGATTGAACTAACAACTCGTTGTCTGTGATCTCGGGTATCGATCAGCGCGCCGGTTGGCACGGATGGCAGCGAAGAGTGGCGGCCCGCTTTTGACGGTTCGCATCATCGCCCCACGAGAGATACTTTACGGCAGCACACCGGCAATGTGCTTGCTTTTTTCATCCATAATCGGCTTTATTGGCAATAATATTGCGCAAAAAATGCAAAACAGGACGGATATCATCATGAGCAAGCAGGCATTGGCAAAACTGGACCGCACCGACCTGCGCATCCTGGAAGCGCTGCAGCACAACGGCGGGCTGACCAACCAGCAGCTGGCAGAAACCGTGGGGCTGTCCCCCTCCCCCTGTTCCCGGCGGGTACAGAAGCTGGAAGCTGCTGGCATTATTCTCAAGAGGGAGACCGTGCTGGACGCCCGCAAACTGGGCCTGGACCTGACCGTGATCATCCAGATCAGCATGGACCGCCATACCCCGGAACGCTTTGCCAACTTCGAGGAAAAGGTGGCCAGTTACCCGGAAGTGCAGCAGTGCTACCTGGTCACCGGCCAGGAGGCCGACTATCTACTGAAAGTGGTGGTGCCGGATATCGATGGCTACCAGCATTTCCTGCTCAACAAGATCACCCGCATCGAAGGGGTCAGTGGGGTGCATTCCAGCTTTGTCATGCGGCGGGTGGTGGATACGGCGGCG
>NZ_JABURH010000198.1:6577-11557 GCF_014762765.1 Alcanivorax sp. | reverse complement strand
AGGATATCGAGAGCGTGTCCGTGACCGTAAAGGCACCGCTGGAAGCAGGGCCCGAAGATGTGATGGCCTGTGATGCCATCCTGCTCGGCACCACGGAAAATCTGGGCTACATGAGTGGCGCCCTGAAGGATTTTTTCGACCGCAGCTACTACCCGGTACTGGAAGAAAAACAGGGCCTGCCCTGTGCCCTCTACATCCGCGCCGGCCACGACGGCACCGGAACCCGCCGTGCCGTGGAAACCATCGTTACCGGCCTGCGCTGGAACTGGGCGCAGGACCCGTTGGTACTACGCGGAGAGTGGCAGGATGATTTCGAGCAACAGGTGGAAGAGTTGGGGATGTATTTAGCGGCGGGGTTGGATGCGGGGGTTCTTTGAGTTGCAAGTTACAAGTTTCAAGCTGCAAGGCGCGCCCGAGTCCCCGGGATCCTGAAAGGCCCTGCCCGCGCCTTACCTAAAATCGCGGGCAGAGAGCATGAATTTCCTGCCAAACCCAGTCGCGTTGAAACTTGCAACTTGAAACTTGCCTCCTAGCCTTTGCTCTTGTTCACCATGGCCGCCAACACCGCCTTGGCCTCATCGCCCTGCAGCATCTGGCCAAACAGTGCCAGATCTTCCTCCAGCACATCCTGCAGCGGCTTGCTGATCGCCTGGCGCATCAGACGTTTGCTCTCGCGCAGGGCCCGGGGCGGTTTCTTTGCCAGGGTGTCAGCCCAGCCACGGGCCGTGGCCTGCAGCTCTTCACGACTGACCACCTTGGCGATCAGGCCGGCCTCGAAAGCTTCCTGTGCCAGCATAGGCTCACCCAGCAGCAACATGCGGGCGGCGCGCTGATAACCCAGCCAATCCGGCAACAGCTTGGCAGAACCGGCTTCCGGCACCGCGCCAAGATCCGCAAAGGGGGTAATGAACTTGGCATCCTCTGACGCCACCACCATATCCATGTGCAGCAGCATAGTGGTGCCTACGCCCACCGCATTGCCCTGCACAGCGGCTACCACCACTTTCGGGAAGGCATAAATGGCCTTGATGAAATTCGCCGCCTCGCCCACTTCACCGGGCTTGGCATTGAGGAAGTCCACCAGGTCGTTACCGGCACTGAAGGATTTTCCTTCGGCGGCAAACAGCACCACGCGGATTTCGTCGCTTTGCTCTGCCGTGTTCAGCAGGGCAATAAGGTCCCGGTACATGGCGCCGGTGAGGGCGTTCAGTTTGTCCGGGCGGTTCAGGGTAATTTCCATCACCGATTCGGTGTGAGTCACCAGAATCAGATCACTTTCCAGTGCCGGCAAGATCACGACAGCTCTCCCAATCATTATTTGTCGGGCAAGGCTAGCCGCCCGCTCCGTCCATGCCAAGAGCGAATACCGACAAAGGGTATTGACCGGCCGGTCAAAGCGCCTTAAAAAAGCGCACCTCTTCTGAGATCGTCACCGTGAAACTGATCACTTTCGATCCTTTCCGCACCTTGGGGCTGCCCGGCGTGCGTTATATCAAGCCGGAACACATGAACCAGCATCGCGACGCATTGGCGGAAGCGGACTGGTTGCTGTTCCCGGGCTATTGGCAGATCAACAGCCTGCATTATGTGCTCAAGCGGCCGATCTTCCCCAGCCTGAGTAGCTACCATCTCGGTCATGACAAGATAGAGATGACCCGCGCCTTGCAAACTGCCTGCCCTGAGCATGTGCCGGAGACGCTGATTGTCGCCTCCGACAAGTACGGCATCGCCCAGGTATTGGACCAGTGGCGGTTTCCGTTTGTGGCCAAGTCGGTGCGCTCCAGCCAGGGTATGGGCGTTTATCTGATCGAGAACCGCCAACAGTTTCTGGATTACGCGGAGCGCGAAGCCGTGCTCTATATCCAGAAACTGTTACCGATCGTGCGCGATCTGCGTGTGGTGGTGGTAGGCGAGAACGTAGTGGCCAGCTACTGGCGTGAAAGCGCAGGCTTCCTGAACAACGTGAGCCAGGGGGGCCGGGTACGCACCGATCTGTCGGTGCCGGACACCGCTCTTTCACTGGTGGAAGGCATGGCTCGCTATCTGGGCATCAACCATGCCGGATTCGACGTAGCCATGGTGGATGGCCACCCCTACATACTGGAATTCAACCGTCTGTTCGGCAACACCGGCATCCCCGATCTCAATCAGCGGGTGCAGCGCGCCATGAGCCACTACCTGCTAGGCAACCCGTCGTCACCTCCTTCTTCGGACAGCAAGGTATCCGCCTGAGTGCGCAGCAGGTTCTGGTAGCGGTGAGCCAGTTGCTCCACCGGCTGTAGCCGCACCTTGTGATCACCGGCGGTGACCACCTGGGCCTTTTCCGGCTGGTACAAGGCTTTCACATCCAGCTCGGTGGCGGCCAATTGTGCTTCCGGCACATTAAGCCGCCCCGGCACCCCTGCCACACAAAGGGACCAGGCTTCCTGCTGGTCCCCATCGGTAGTGACCAGCGCCTTGAATTCCAGTGGCGGTTTGCCCTGTTGCTTTCGTAACGGCGCCAGCAGACGCACCACACGCAGGAACAACAAGCCCGCGCATAGCGCGGAAAATGCACAGCGTGACGCCGGCTCCTGGTAAAAGAACAGCCCGGCCTGATCACCCACTTTCTGGCCGACCCGGCCCCCGTAGATGCCTGCCACCTTGTCGAGAATGCGCTGATAATCCGCCAGCACCTCGACCATGGCCGCCTGGGTATAACGCTGACGGATATGTTCGAAATTGACGATGCTCAGGCGCAACTGGGCCAGCGGCTCGGCGCCTTCCGGCAAGGGCTCGGTCAGCGCCTGCGTGGATGCGGGGGTCGCCAGCGGCGAGGCCGCAGGCGCCTCTGTCGGGGTCGGTTCCGCAGGTTCCGGCGGGGGTAGCAGGCGCTGCTGAATCAGGGCCGCCGCCACCCGCAGCAGCAACAGACACAACACCGCCAGCACAAATCCGGCTTCCAGTCGCTGGCGCGGCAAAGCACTGGTGTCGCCCAGCAGGGTCAAGGTGCCTGCCAGCTCACCGTCGGGCAGCGCCACCGGCACCGAGACAACAAGCTCGGAGCGAGGCACCCCGGTCAGGCCCACCTGAATATCCGCCGCATCCAGAAATCGCACTCCGGCCACCGGGGCCAGCTGTACGGTTTCCCGGCCGATCAGGTTAATGCTGATGGAATCATCGCTGGCCAGCGCCTCCGCCGCCCGGCGAGCTGTCTGTTCGGCTAGCGCCTGCAGCTGTACCTCGCGCTCCTGCTCCAAACGCGCGGAGAAGTGCTCAAGAAAATAGACACCGACCACCAGCATGGCCAGCAGCATCAGGATCAGCTCACGCAGCAGGCTGCGTTGTTGCCGAATCCATGGCCGCCATTGTTCCCACAGGGACATAGAGTTGCATTCCGTAGTATTGGGCTCGCGCGCAGTATACCGCGACAGGAGAGACAGCCCGAATATTTCACCAATGCTGTGTAGTAGGCGAGTGATAAAGTACCTCCGGTGCGTTCAGGCTGTGCCGTGTCAGGCTGGGCGCCTTTCCAAACAGCCTGGGCGCGCCGGAGGTACTTTAGCGCTCGTCTAATGCATAGCAAGCGTAGGATTTACAAATGGCACTGGCCCTGAGCAGGGTAAGCAGCCAACCAAGCCATGCCCACGTTTGAATCGGAAGCGGTTTGGTGAAATGTTCGGGCTCAACGTTGACCGAATCGGCGCAGCTTATCAGCGTTGGTGCCCAGCCAGGCCTTTCGCTATGTAAAACCTCGCTAATCCCCAAGGCACTGCCGCTTGCGGTACCATTTCTGCTACCCTTACGCGGTTTTCGCGGGAGCCACTGCTTCCGCTTTCCGCTTGTCTGACCTGCCCCCGGGAGCCCATGCGTGCGCGAGATCATTCTGATTCAGGTATCCGGTAGTGACCGTCCCGGTCTGACCGCCGCTTTCACCCGGATTCTGGCCCGTTACCGGCTCAATATCCTGGATATCGGCCAGGCCGTAATCCACGACACCCTGTCGCTGGGCATCCTGGTGGAAACCCCGCCGGACGCGGAATCCTCTGCGGTGCTCAAGGATCTGTTGTTCGAGGCCCACAAGCTGAACATCAATGTGCGCTTCCGTCCCATCGACGAAGACCGCTACGAGGAATGGGTGTCCGGCCAGGGCAAGGACCGCCATATCATCACCCTGCTGGCGCGCAAGATTACTGCCGAACAACTCTCCGACGTGACCGCAACAGTGGCAGACAACGGCCTGAACATTGACAGCATCGCCCGCCTGTCCGGCCGGGTGCATCTGGAAGGGGAAGCGCTCAACGAGGACAGTCGCGCCTGCATCGAGATTTCCGTGCGCGGTGAGCCGAAGGACGGTGAAGCCATGCGCGCGGCCTTCCTCAACATTGCCAACGAACGCAACCTGGACATCGCCTTCCAGCGCGACAGCGCCTTCCGCCGTAACCGGCGCCTTGTGGTGTTCGATATGGATTCCACCCTGATTCGCTCGGAAGTAATCGACGAGCTGGCCATGGAAGCCGGGGTGGGCGAAGAGGTAGCAGAAATCACCGAGCGGGCCATGCGCGGCGAGCTGGATTTCAACGAAAGTTTCCGTGCCAGAGTGGCCCTGCTCAAGGGGCTGGATGAAGGTGCCCTGGAGCGGGTACGCGAACGCATCCAGCTCACCGAAGGGGCGCAACGGCTGATCAGCACCCTGCGCGCCCTGGGCTACCGTACCGCCATCCTGTCCGGCGGCTTCACCTGGTTCGGCCAATGGCTGCAACAGTTGCTGGGCATCGACTATGTCTACGCCAACGAGCTGGAAATAGAGAACGGCGAGGTCACCGGCCGGGTAGTCGGCCAGATCGTCAACGGCCAGCGCAAGGCCGACCTGCTCAAGCAGATCGCCACCCAGGAAGGCATCAGCCTGGAACAGGTTATTGCCGTAGGCGACGGCGCCAACGACCTGCCCATGCTCGGCGAGGCCGGCCTGGGCATCGCCTTCCGCGCCAAACCCCTGGT
>NZ_JABURH010000198.1:0-6254 GCF_014762765.1 Alcanivorax sp. | reverse complement strand
TACGCTGACTCCGGAATCTGCAACGTCTCCATCGGCGCCTGCAGGTAGAAGCCCTGCAGGTAGTCCACACCGCCCAGGGTCCACAGGGCCTGCATCTGGGCGGCGGATTCAACGAAACCCACCACCGTCTTTCGGTTGCCTTCCTTCACCTGTTTGACGATCTCAGTGAGGCGCTGACGGCCTTCACTTTTGGCCACATCCTGAGTGAAGGAGCCTTCAAATTTCACCATGGTAGCGGGGATGTGCTGGAACAGCTTGAACGGGTCCAGGCCGCCGCCGAAACGACTGATGGAGATACCACAGCCCGCGCTTTTCATTTTCTCGGCAAACACGCCGGCCTGTTTCAGGTAAGTGGTGGCATCGCCTTCGGTGAGCTGGAAAGTCAGCCGCGAACCATCCATTTTCGCCGCACGCATGGCCTTGAGCAGCCAATCTGCCAGGGAGGCATCGGCCAGCGAACCACCGTTGATATTGAAAACCAGCTTTACCGGTTCGCTCATGGTCGCCGCCGTGCGCATGGCATTGAGCACCACCCAGCGATCGATCTTGCCCACCAGGCCCTGCTCTGCGGCCACCGGAATAAACTCACCGGCCTCCATGGCTTCGCCCTGTTTCTGGGGCAGGTTCACGAATACCTCGAAAACATGCTCGCTGTCGTCCTCCAGATTCATCAGCGGCTGGTAGCGCAGATTAAAACTACCTTGCTCCAGCGCCTGACGCAGCAGCATGACGATGGCCTCGGAAGAACCGGCAGCCACTTCATCCATGGGATCATGAACCTTGATGCTGTTGCCTTTACCACTGTTTTCCCGCTGGGCCTGATTACAGCACTTCAGTGCTGTGGTGAGGGTACCCTGACCACTGCGGGCATCCTCACGAACAAATGCTACGCCCACACTGGCGGTAACCTGGATAGTCTTGGCTGCCACTTCGGGCATTAGCCCTTCAATACCGGCCCGCAGGCGCTCGGCAAGCTCTTCCGCCTCATCCGTATCAGCCACCGGCAGCAAGACGGCAAAATCCTCACCATCTACCCGGGCCAGCTTGGCATCACCGACCTGACCCCCAAGCCAGTTGGCAACCGCCCGCAGAATATCATCGGCGCCATCAATGCCCACCGAGGATTGGTGTTGTTCGAAGTCATCCAGGCGCAGATACAATACCGTGGCCAGCTGCCCTTCACGGGCGGCTTCGGCCACCGCATCATCAAGCTGATCCATAAACCATTTGCGGGCAAACAGGCCGGTGACCTGGTCTTTCTGGCTCATCTCATGGAGCCGTTCCTGCATTTCGTTCTCGTCCACCCCTCCTGCCCGAATAACAATCTGGGTACAGGCTTCGCCGTCGTAGGTGCTGGGCGAGAAGGTAAAGGAGGCATCAAACTCATTGCCCTCGGTGTTGACCCCCTTGCATTCCAGTTCCTGGGTCTGGCTTTCGTCCTGGGCACGACTGCGCAACAATTTCTTCAGCTTGTCATGATCCGCGGCTGACACCATGTCCATGATGGGTACACCGGCCAGGTCATCGGCACTTTCGTAACCGAACAGCTCCACGTAATTGTCGTTGGCGTGAATATGCATGCCATCAAGCACATAGGCGATGGCGTCACGGCTCTGGTCCATCAGTAGGGAAAGACGTTTTTCCGCATCATGACGGGCAATCTCGGAATGCTGCAGCTCCTTGCGAAGACGCAGGTTTTCCACCACCCGGTCCACCATCAAGGTGAGCATGTCCCGATCGTCATTGGGGACCACACCGCTGGCTCCCTGCAACAGGGCAGCCTTGACGGTTTCAGCCGAAAAGGTGTTTTCCAACAGAATCACCGGCACCGCCTTACCCAGGCGCTTGAGATGGGCCATGGCGGATTCGAAGCTTCCATCACCGAACGAAGGCCGACAAAGCATCAACTCCCAGGCTCCGCCCTTGAGAGCCCGCAGCAAGTCATCTTCGCCCAGCGCCAGTTGCGCCCGGGTCGCCCGACCGGCATTGCGCAGCATATTCATCAGCTGCTCGGCCTCATCCTGTGAATCATGGGCGATCAGTAGACGGAGATTATCCAGGGCATAGCTCATGGGATGACGACTCATACTGTTTTCGTACGGCCCACCATTGTGCCTGACAACCTTGTCTTGGCAACTTTCCCGCAGAAAAAGAGAGAACTGGCCAACCTTTACCGGAAAAGGATGCGGCAGATTCCCTATTTTTTGCGTATGAAACGTAGCCCGGCCAATGGCAGTAAACCATCACACAGCATCCTCGCTGTGACCTTGATAACGGGTTGGACGCGCAAAGCGCTCCCTTTCACGATTATAAACTGGACCAGATAGAATCCAGGTCACCTTCATCATCGTCGCTTGCCGGCTTGGCAGGAGCGGTGGGGGTAGCCATATCCCGGAACGGGTACTGACTGAATCCGGATGCCCCCTGCGTACGGCGCAGCAACTGTACGCGACGGGGTTCGCCGGCTTCAACCAGCTCCACCTTGACGCCCTCATTGAACCCCACGGTGGGCAGCAACAAGGTAGCCGGCTGGCCGACACCGGCCAGCTCCGGCAGCAGGATGGCGCGCATAAAATCACTGTCATCCCCCTGCTTTCGCAGGGCCCGGGCTGCCACCGGCCGACCGCCCGGTGCCAGTAGTTCCACCCCGAAGCGAGCACCATGATTGGGTAGCTGGGTCACCCAGCGCACGACCGCCAGCATCCACTGGCCTTCCGGGTGATCCCGCAGTGCCAGCAATTCACCCGTGCGCATCAGGCTCGGCGTATTCCCCTGCCAGGACAAGCAATAGCCGCCGGGACTCGCGTTCACCTTCTGGCAGTGGTAACTCTCGGGCAACGGCGCCTCACTGCGAAGGGAGGAATCCGGCTTGCCGATATCTATGGTCTCATTGGGGAACTCGGACTGATACGCCGTGGCCCAGGGATCGTCCTGTTGCTGTTTTTGCCGGCTGCTCATGCTGATGTTTCGCAGGAAGGGGTTATTCTCTTCCCCTTCGCCCATCACCGATAAACTACCTCGCTCAATCAGCGTTTCAAACGGCACCTTGCCGGACAGGAAATAGTGCACCCCCACCAGTCCAAAGCACAGCTCAATCTCACCGCTTTCCGCCATACGCTTGAATGCTCGCTCGGTGAGCGCTCCCCACACCTGCTGCAAGTGGGCCATCATGCTTTCATCAAGGCCTTTGGGAACCAGCAGATCACTATTCTGCGGGGCATTTTTCCAGGCACTGATCGCCTGCACCAACCGAGAGGAATCGATATAACGCCAGCTATCCGTAGCCTGTGAGGCATGGGTGCGATAAATCGGTGGGCGATCTGCCTGCAGGTCGAACACAAACAGATCTTCATCATCACTGGCGATCTTGATCTCGATCAGCTCCCCCCAGGTGAACGCGGCCTTGTACAGCGCGGCCAGCTCTTGCTGACGCAATTGATTGGGCTTGGCAGTGGCCAGCAACAGGCAACGGGCATAGGCGGACTGGATACTGGAATTGCCTTTTTCATCGTCTACCGGCGTTGTGGCGATACCGTGCAACTCCGCCAGCAGGTAAAGCTGGTGCAGCTCCAGCCAGAGATGCCGGGGGCTGGGAAAATACAGCTGATAGCAACGCAACAGGGTATCGCCAAGAGCGCTGATCGCACGGTGGATAGCAGTGGTTACCGCCCGCCGGACGGCCTTGTCCTTGAGCTTGCGCATGCCACGGACTGCCACCAGCTTGTAGCCATTGGCCAGATGCCCTTGCAGGGCCTGGGCCAGACTGGCCACGCGGCGGGCTTTGTCCGGCAAAACCAGGGACTGGTTCAGATAATGTTTCTGCAGGGAATCGCTGACATGCAAAATGGAAGGGCGCACCACTTCCAGCAACAGGAAGCGCTGTTTGGAATCGATTTGCAGCCGGTTCAGTTCCTGAATGAACTGATAGAGCTGACGCGCCGTTTCTCCCATATTCATTATCGGGAGAGCATCAACCCATTGTTGCAGCTTTTTCGGCTGATCAGCGCCAAGTGTCAGGTGCGGCAAGTCCTGCTCGGGCAGTTTCAAGCGCACCGTCTGGGCTGGTTGCTCCATTGAAGATAATCCTTATCTCGGTGGCACCCAGATGGGGAACCCTGAACAATTTCTCCAGGAGGCATGCCGACAACTCCGCAAGACCTGAAGTATGCAAGAAATTGTCAAGAGGACCCTCTAGTTATTAAGTCGTAGTTCTTGTTTTCTATGTGTCCTTCGTCACACGACTTTACGATACCGTTACAGAGCTGTAAACGTTGTGTTCGCGGCGACAGGCGGGTGCTCTAGCCCGCCAATACGGTCTTTGCCGCCCTCCCCGGCTCTTCCCGCGACAATCTTGGCACCAGAAAACCGGGTAGCCGGCCACGCAGCTCTCCATGTAATTGCATAGCCATTGAATCCGTTACCGCAAAATGGGCTGCACCCTGCACTGCATCCAGCTGGTGCAGATAGTAGGGCATAACTCCTGCCTGATGGAGCCGGTCCGATAATGCTTCAAGCGTATCAACGCAATCATTCACCCCTGCCAGCAACACACTTTGATTCAACAGGGTGATGCCTTCACGCCGCCACTGCCGACAGCGTTCAGCCAGGCCATCACTGATTTCCCGGGGGTGATTGGCATGCAACACCAGGGCAGTCTGCCAGCGGGAATTGGACAGAAGCCCCAGCAGCGGTTCATCCAGGCGCTCCGGGATAACTACCGGTGTGCGGCTATGAATGCGTAGCCGGCGCAGATGGGGAATCTCCGCCAACGCCGAAAGCAGTTCCTGTACACGGCGATTGTTCAGGGTCAGCGGGTCACCGCCACTGAGAATCACCTCACGGATGTCCGGGCGCGATGCCAGCCATTCCAGCGCCTGATCCCAGCGCTTGCCGCTCAGATGGCTCTGGTAGGGGAAATGGCGGCGAAAACAGTAACGGCAGTGAACCGCACAGGCGCCGGTGACAACCAGCAGCGCGCGGCCATGGTACTTGTGCAGTAGCCCGGGAACCGGAGTGTGGGCAGCTTCCTCCAGCGGATCACTGCTGTAGCCGTCCTCCTCGCGCAGCTCCGCCGGCACACTGAGCACCTGTCGCAACAGCGGATCATCCGGGTTGCCCGGCTCCATCAGACGCACATAGCCACGGGGCACGCGAAGGGGGAAATCCTGCGCTGCGGCCAAGCTACCGGGCAGGGATTCCGCCTCCAGCCGAAGCAGCCTGAGAAGCTCCGTCGGATCGGTAATCAGGTCCGCCTGCTGGCGCTGCCAGCCCGGCAACTCCCAACCGTCCCTTTCCTGCGTTATCATTGCCAGCCTCTGCGACGCCATACATCAACCTTTGGAACAACATTTATGGCCAACTATTCTACCAGTGAATTCAAGTCCGGCTTGAAAGTGATGCTCGATGGCGACCCCTGCGCCATCATCGAGAACGAATTCGTCAAGCCCGGCAAGGGCCAGGCGTTCAGCCGCGTCAGACTGCGCAACCTGAAAACCGGCAAAGTCTGGGACCGCACCTTCAAGTCCGGCGACTCCCTGGAAGGCGCCGACGTGATGGACGTCTCAATGCAGTACATCTTCAGCGATGGCGAATTCTGGCACTTCATGGACCAGACCACCTTCGAGCAGAAGCAGGCCGACGAAGCCGCCGTGGGCGATGCCAAGAAGTGGCTGAAGGAAGAAGACATCTGCGAGGTTACCCTCTACAACGGTGAGCCCCTGTCCGTCAGCCCGCCGAACTTCGTGGAACTGCAGATCGTGGAAACCGACCCGGGCCTGAAAGGCGACACCGCCGGCACCGGCGGCAAGCCCGCCACCCTGAGCACCGGCGCTGTCGTGCGTGTGCCGCTTTTCGTGCAGGAAGGCGAGATCGTCAAGGTGGACACCCGCACCGGCGATTACGTGGGTCGCATCAAGAGCTAGTCGTGACCGACTGGCAACCCACCGCCTCGCTGGAGGCCATCAAGGCGCGCGCCGAGCTGCTGAGCACGGTGCGCGCTTTTTTTGCTGCCCGCGATGTGCTGGAAGTGGACACCCCACAACTGGCGCACTACGGGGTCAGCGACCCGCACATCCAGTGCATCGCTGTGCCCGGCTACGGCTATTTGCAGAGCTCACCGGAGTATCACATGAAGCGTCTGCTGGCTGCTGGCAGCGGGCCTATCTACCAGATCTGCAAGGCATTTCGTGATGGTGAAGCCGGGAGCCGTCACAACCCGGAATTTACCATGCTGGAATGGTACCGCCCGGGCTTTG
>NZ_JABURH010000109.1 GCF_014762765.1 Alcanivorax sp. | reverse complement strand
ATGGAGGTGTTTATGCGCTGGTTGCACAAACTGAAAGAAAAACTGTTCCCTTCTCGTCATCAGCACACTGATGAACAATCTGCTCATGAGCCGCTGGATTATCACCCGGCTCATGAAGGAGAAACCCCGGACGATCTGCATCGTGGCCGGCACCGAATCAAGGAAACCTTTACCAGTCACTGGGACCTGGATTATATGCCCCGGGAAGAGCTGGAAGAGGCCTTGTCAAAAAACCGCGAGGATAAAGAGAAAAAGTAGGCGGCTGGCCGGATCAAATTTCACCGCCGCGCCGTGGGCGGGGTATCTGCTGCTCCTGAAAACGCTTGGAAACCCGCACCACAATATCGCTCTGGAAAGCCTTCTCGTAATGCACGTCCAGCACATAGGCCTTGGAGCGCAGGCGAATGGCCAGCATGTCGCCGATTTCCACTTCCTCAATGGCGAAAGACACCGGCTTTTTCAGATAGGCGTAGCGGCTGGTGACAATCACTTCTTCGATAATGGCTTTCGCTTCTTCCAGATCCGCACCCAGACCCACGTGAAAGTCGGTGACGATCATCATGTCCAGTTCGCCGGAATTGCCGGAAGCCACCACATCGGTGATGAAACGGGAGTTGGGGATGGTCACCAGGTTGTCGTCCAGGGTTTGCAAGCGCACGGTGCGCAGACCGATGGAAACAATTTCTCCGTATACATCATCAAAGCTGACCCTGTCGCCTACCCGGAAGGGGCGATCAAACAGTAGTAGCAGGCCGGCCACCAGGGAGGCAGCGATATCCTTCAGTGCAAAACCCAAGGCCACGGCGATGGAACCACCGGCGGCCAGCATGAATTCCTTGGGAGGCTGCAGGACGCCGATGATCAGCGCGGCGGTGCCCACGGTGTAGAGCACAAAGCCGATCAAGGTGGTGATCTGCAGAATCAGGAAGCGCCGGGTGGGCAGTTTTTCGGTGATCTTCAGGCTGGCTTTGCTGATCCCCCAGTTCAGTGCCCACAGCACAAAGCCGCCAATAAACAGCAGCAACAGGGCGTAGATGTTGAACAGCTCAACCACCACCGCCAGATCATTGACGATATTGCCTTCATTCATTGAGCAGATTCTTCCTTGTCAGGTAACTGATCACCTGCTGATACCACAGGGGTTTCAGCCGGTAGCGGCCATCCTCGGATTTATTCAGGAAACCGGCATCAAAGCCGCCCTTGAGCGCGTAGCGCACCACATTGCCGGGCAAGTTGGTGACATGGCTGATTTCCTGGCTGGTCAGATTTTCATGGGTGGCGATGGCCGCATACACGAACAGGGCGTTCTCGCCCATGCTGTCGAGAATGCTGGCAGAGGGCGGCGTGGGCAGCCCCACCAGCACCTGCCGACCCTTGGGTTTCACCGAGGTCAGCCACAGCCGCAGGGCCACCATGGGGTTGCCGCGACAGGCATCCCACAGCAGGCTGAAATAGCGTTGCTCCGCATTGCGTACATTGCCCGCTTCCGGTCCACGGGAAGAGAGCAGGACTTCGTCGTAGCGGACCCGGTGACCACTGAGGTGATTGCGCGCCAGGATCAGTGAGCGGATATCGGTCTGTCCCCAGCGTTTCACTTTCACCACGTTGCGGAACTGGTAATCACGGCCGAATACATTGCACAAGTAGGCCCAGCTCTGGTTATTGATCATCAGCAACCAGAACACATTATCCAGTCGTGCATTGACCAGGCTTAACACCGTGCGCCAGCCTTCCAGTCCGCCGATTTCCTTGAGGAAAAAGTTCTGTGCCTCGTCGAGCACCACCAGGGTGGGCTGGCGCTCCTCGTCACTTTTCACCAGGGCTGCCGGACCTTCACCGGCCAAGTCCACCTCCAGGGCGTCGCCGACCAGGGAGAGAATGGCATCCGGGTCGATGGTCTTGGCAGGCACTGTCAGCTTGACCAGATTGAGGCCCTTGCAACTTTCCGCCAGAGCCCGTTCCAGCCGTTCAATGCTGACCGTTTTGCCACAGCCCTTTTCGCCCACTACCACCTGGGCATTCTCGTCGGTCTTGTCCTCGTGCCAGCGCTGGATATTCTTTTCCATGGCCGTCACCAGCCCGGTATCCACAAAGGGCGTCTTGCTGCCCTCGGGCAGGGCGGTGGCAAACCAGCGTTCGTAATGTTCATCCACCGGCTGCTCATTGTCGGGGTCTTCTTCATCGTTGTTGATGCGGGTGCGTAGCCGAAACAGGCGGGCCTTGAAGCGCATGTACCAGTCGAAATCTGCCAGCACCCGGTCTGCAAAACCCACCAGGAAGCTGGCCAGTGCCACTGGCAGCAGCAGAGGTGCAAACAGCCAGAACAGGACCGGGGTGAGCAATTTTTCCGCCAGCGGGTCCAGCCGCGAAGGGAGGATGGCCTGCAGGCAACGCTGATAATCCTGGGGGCGAAGCGCCAGTAGTCGGCCCAGTCCCCAGTAAATAGCTACCAGCAAAATGCCCAGACAGAGGTAATAGAGCAGTGACGGGCCCAGGCTTTCCCACACGATCAACAGTGGCAACCAGGGCAGTATCAGCCAGCGTGAGATAAAGCGGGCGTGGTCGTGGACCTGCCGGGACTGATCGCTGCTCAGATAGGCATTGGCGCTCTGTGCCACCCGGATCACCAGCCATTCGCCGACCAGGCAGAACAAACCGTAAATCACATAAAGCCGGGCCAGCGGTAGCAGCCAGACAAGAATGCGGGTGGACGGGGTGTCCAGATACGGGGCCAGCAGATCCAGCATCAGCCATAACAGCACCCAGGGCAGCATGGGCGCCAGGCCGCTGATCAGGCGGCTGGCGTTGCGCAGCCAGCGGTGCTCACCGCTGGCGCGGACCACGGATTCGTGCAGGGTCAGGGTCCATTGGCGAGTACGTCGGGCCAGCCGGATCAGCAGCATGAAGCCGGCGATGCCGAGTATCAGTGCCACACTGTTCTGCACCAGCGGCAGAAAGCGTTTGTTCTTTGCCGATTCCTGCAGATCCAGATCGATCACATGGGCGGTATCCAGCAGCCGCTGGCCGATGCGTTCTGCTTCGTGGTGGAGCAATGCCGGCGCCTGGGCGGGGCCGCCCATGGCTTCAATCTGGCTCCACAGGGAGCGTCGCTGCCACAGATCAGCACGCAGCTGGCGCAGTTGGCTCTGCATCTCCAGGCGAGTGCGCAGCAGGTCACGCCATTGTGCGGTGGGCTGCGGTGGCGGGGTCAGTGCCGGGCTCCGATACCAGAGTTGATCCAGTTGTTGCAGCGCCTGTTTCGGTGATGCCCCGAGCAGGGGCAGGATGGCCCAGGCTTGCCGCACATGATCGCTGAGTGTGCTGGCCGCCAGGCTGACCGGTTCCGGTGTGTCTTGCGGGTCGGTGAGCGTCTGCAGGTGCTGGTAGAGCGCTGCCAGGGTCGAGAATGCCACCCGCTGGGTGCGGGGCAGCGCAGTGAATTGCTCACGCAGGGCATGCAGTTTCAGGTCCTGCTGGCGCAGCTGTCCGACCAGAGTATCGATATCGTTTTGCAGGGCCTCGCACTTGTTGATCGGCACGCTGCGCTCGCCGGGTTTGGGCTGGTGCAGGGCGGAGGTTTCCTCAAGGGGGTGGCCAAGCAGATCTGCCAACTGACGAGGATCGGGAACGCTACCATTCAGGTAGGTCTGTAGCTGCTGAAGTTGGGCGGCTTGCTGCTGTTTTTCCTGCTGGAGCTGTTCCAGGGTCTGGCGAGCCGCTTCGCAGGCGGCCACACCGTTGGCTTGCGCCGTAGCGGCCAGGGCCAGAAAAATGACAGCAACACATAGCCGTAAACATGGCGATCCCATTCGCAATTCCTTCTCCTCAGCAGCGTCCATTGTAGGAACCGGTAGCCATGCCGTCATCCATTGATATTGCCCATAGGGGCCGACAGCCCGTTAAGAGGATACCAAGATAGCAGAGTGCTATAGTCAAGAAAGGCTCAAACCGTTTCCAGGGAGGCAGCCATGAGCGAACTGATTGTGCGGGCCCTGATGGCCAAACACCCGGCGGCAGTGAAAATCGGCACGGAGCTGACGGCGGTGGTGGATATTCTGTTGCAGCACAAATTCACCGGCCTGCCGGTGGTGGATGATCACAACAAGGTGGTGGGCTTCGTGTCCGAGCAGGATTGCCTGCGCAAGCTGCTGGTGTCCAGCTATCACTGTGAGGGCAGCCTGGTGGTGGAGGAGTTCATGCATGACCAACCTCTCACGGTTCACGAGGAGGACTCTGCGGTGGATGTGGCTGAGCTGATGGTCACCCAGAAACCCAAGATCTATCCGGTGGTGGATGACAAGGGCATTCTGGTTGGGTTGCTGACCCGTGAGCAGGTGCTGCGGGCCCTCAAGGACAGCCGCCGTGGCTGCGATTGACGACTAAATCAGTGGTGAGCTGCGAGTTATAAGGAGCAAAAGGCGACCTGGGGCTGTTCTCGAGCCTTTTGAACCAGTGACCCCTGCGTACAATCCTGCGTTCATCCCCCGTATTACATTCGATGACAGCTCAAAACAACAACTCGGGAGAGCTGTCATGCGGAATCTGCAAACCTTTCTGGCCGATTATGGCGAGAGTCACCAGAACCCGGTTAACCAGTGGGTCCATATCCTCTGTGTGCCGGCCATTTTTATTTCTACCATCGGCTTGTTCTGGCTTCTGCCCCTGGGGCGCTGGCTGGGCCTGGAAGGCGCTGCCGCCTATTGGGTTAATGGTGGCACCCTGCTGGCGGTAATCTGCATGCCGTTTTACCTGCGCATGTCTCTGGGCATGACGGTGCTGATGACCGGTTGGTTGGCGGTGTCCCTGGCGATCATCGTGGCGGTGGATCGCAGTGGTCTGTCACTGGCCTGGAGTGCCGCGGGGATATGGCTGCTGGCCTGGGCGGTACAGGTATGGGGTCACAAGGTGGAAGGTAAGAAGCCATCCTTTGTGGATGACCTGGTGTTTCTGCTGGTGGGGCCCATGTTCGTCAGCATCGAGCTGGTCCACAAACTTGGCTTTCGTTCCCGCGAATCGGCCTGATAATCCATTGCTCGCCTGCTGCCGGGCGGGCATGATCGGCGGTTATGGATGCCAACAACTCACTTTCACCGGACTTGCCGTTAACGCCCCTGTTTCTCTGGCAGGGGGGCTGGTTGATGGTAATGCCTGCCATCGATAACCAGCCTCACCAGCATGTGGCCGCCTCCTTGTTGGTGGGCTTGGACCAGCCGATTCGGGTAACGGTGGACGGACATCTGTGCCAGCAACGGGTGGTGCTGGTGCCGCCGGATGTGTCCCAGAGCCTGAACAGTCAGGGGCCGGTGGCGGTGGTGCATTTGGACCCGGATGAGCCGGCCTGGCGGGCCCTGTCCCGTCTGGGCGGACTCGATGAGCAGCAGCAACGCTGGTGCGGGGAACAGATTGCGGCCCTGGTGCAGAGCGGCAATGAAGCCCGGGCCCGGCAATTTCTGCATGGCCTGCGCAGCCTGGCGGAACCCTTGCCACTGGACCCTCGCATCGCCGATGCCTGTGGTCTGATGCGGGCCGGGGAGACGGCTCCCTCCATGGATGCCCTGGCGGCACACGCCAACCTGTCTGCCTCCCGGTTCCGGCATCTGTTTCGCGAACAGCTTGGCGTTTCCCTAAAGCGTTATCAGCTGCACCTCAAGTGTCAGCGGGCTTTGGCCCTGTGGCGAAGCGGCATGAATTTCACCGAGCTGGCGGTGGCCGCCGGCTTCTATGACCAGCCCCACCTCAATCGCACCCTGCGTGCCATGTTCGACTCCCTGCCATCGCGGTATGCTCGGGGTCTACCGGTGCAGGTGGTGCACCTGAAAGAATAATGATGGAGGCTCCATGGATTACCAGCATATTTCCACCGATCTGGATGAACAGATTCTTACCATTACCCTAAACCGTCCGGATCGGCTGAACGCCTTTACCCTGCGCATGAAAGACGAGCTGGTCCATGCCTTTGGCGAGGCTGACCGCAATGACGCGGTGCGCGCGGTGATTGTGACCGGTGCCGGCAAGGTGTTCTGTGCCGGCATGGAAATGCAGCCGGAAGAAGGTGGCAATGTGTTCGGTTACGATGAGGCCGAGGGCATGGACCCGCCCCTGGAGCAGATTCGTGATTCCGGTGGTGAAGTGTCCCTGGCCATCTACAACTGTCGCAAGCCGGTGATCGGTGCGATCAATGGCGCCGCCGTGGGGGTGGGCATCACCATGACCCTGCCCATGGATATTCGCCTGGTGGCCGCCAACAGCAAGATCGGCTTTGTCTTTACCCAGCGGGGGCTCACTCCCGAAGCCTGCTCTTCCTGGTTTTTGCCGCGGGTGGTGGGCATTCAGAAAGCCATGGAATGGGTCATCAGCGGCGATATCTTCATGGCCGAAGAAGGTGTGGAAGCAGGGCTGTTCCACAGCGCCCATGACAAGGGTGAAGTGGTGGATGTGGCCCGCTGCATTGCCCGCAAGATGATCGCCAAGAGTTCTCCGGTAGCGGTGGCCCTGGCCAAGCAGATGCTGTGGCGTAACCCCAACTTTGCCCACCCCATGCAGGCCCATGCGGTGGAATCAAAAATGATCTACTGGTCCAATGAATTCTGGGACGGTCGCGACGGCTTTACCTCCTTCCTGGAAAAACGCGAGCCGCGTTTCGAAACGGCGATGGCGGATATTCCGACACAGTTCGATTTCTGGCATGAGCCAGAGCTTGGTTAACAGGACGCCCGGAATATTTTCTGCGAAGCCCGTGTTTTGTAGGGGCGCCGCTTGAGGAGGGAAAGCCGTTTCGAGGAGCGAGTAACGAGAAGCGCAAAGCACAACCGGTTTTGCTTTGCGCAACGCGAACCTCGTTACTCGCTTCGCTCGTTTCGCGCCTCAAGCGGCGCTCCTACAAAAGACGGGGCGAAATTGGCGTTATCGTTTTTCTTCGCGGTAGTTTGCCGGCGTCGTGCCGGTCCAGCGTTTGAAGGCCTTGGAAAAAGCACTTTCATCGGAAAAGCCCAGCTTGTCGGCAATGTCGGCCAGGCGGGTGCCCGCCCGTAATTCCGTTTCTGCCATGTCTTGCAACAGCGCATCGCGCAGCAACTTGAAGCTACTGCCTTCTTCGCCCAGTTTGCGTACCAGATGGCGCCCGCTCATGGCCAGCTGGTCGGCGACTTTTTCCTTGCCCCAGTGCGGGTGCTGGCGTAGCAGGTCGCGCACGGTGGCGCTGAGAGACTGGCTGCCCAGGTTATCCAGTAATTGGTCGGCGAGAGTGCGCAGGTGATGGCACAGGGACGGGTTGGCATGAATCAGCGGCAGGCTTAGATCGCTGGCGGGCAGCACCAGGGTGTTATGGTCGGCGGCAAAGCGTACCGGCAATCCGAGCAGGGATTCATAGCGCCGATTGTCATCCAGCGCCGGGTGGGCAAAGGTCATGCGACAGGCACGCAGATGATCGCCGGTGGTCCAGCGTGACAGCTGCAGCAAGGCCGTCATCGCGGCTTCCACCCGCTCCCGCTGGCGCACCGTGTACTCGGGCTGGTAGCGAATCTCGCATTCGTCGTTGTGCACCTGGTACGAAAAGGTGCCCCCTTCGCCCACGATGGGGTAGTAATCCATCAGTGAATCCAGCGCATCTTCCACCGTATCGCAGCTCATCAGCACCATGCCCACGGTGTCCAGATGCCCGACCTGCAGGGCCAGCCCGAACTGGATGCCCACCAGCGGGTCGCGGGCCTGTTCGCAGAAGTTTTCCCAGATTTTTCCCTGTAGCGCCAGGCTGACACGGTCCTGTTCCCCGATTGCCTGTTGCAGCGCGGTGGGCAGGGCGAAGCCCAGCTGTTCTGCTGCGTGGCTGATGGCCTGGGTGAAGCGCACTGTAACGGTAGGGGTGTGCGTCATGCTGCTATGAGGTCCCGAATTAACCGTGGCAAGGTCCCGAATTGGCCGTGAGCCTGCACCCGGTGGACCGTAGAGTAGACATCATACCAAATGCTGAGTCCAACTCGGCAAACCCGGATCCGGGTTCATAATAATAGTTATCGGGACAGCCATGTACGCAGTGATAGGCGCCGGCCCCATGGGCCTGGCCACCGCCAGAAATCTTAACAAGTACGATATTCCTTTCATCGGGTTCGATCTGAACAGCGATGTGGGTGGCCTGTGGGATATCGATAATCCCCACAGCACCATGTATCAGTCCGCGCATCTGATTTCCTCCAAGGGGATGACCGAATTCAGTGAATTTCCCATGCCCGATGAGGTGGCCACGTATCCTCATCACAGTGAAATGAAGCGCTACTTCCAGAGTTATGCGCGCCATTTCGATCTGTATCGGCACTACGAGTTTTCCACCCGGGTGGTGCGTGTGGAGCGTAACGGCGACGGCTGGCAGATCACCACCGAACGGGATGGCGAAACGCAACGTCGTTATTTCGACGGTGTCCTGATCGCCAATGGCACCCTGCACAAACCCAACCAGCCCAGCCTGCCGGGCAAGTTCGAGGGTGAGCTGATGCATTCCTGCGACTATCGGGATGCGGCGGTGTTTGATGGCAAACGGGTGCTGATCGTGGGCTGTGGCAACTCTGCCTGTGATATTGCGGTGGACGCGGTGCACCGGGCGGCCAGTGTGGATCTGTCCGTTCGTCGCGGGTATTACTTCCTGCCCAAGTTTATCGGCGGCAAACCCACCGACAGTATCGGCGGCAAGATCAAGCTGCCCCGGGGGCTCAAGCAGCGACTGGACGCCCGGCTGATTCGCCTTATCGTCGGCAAGCCCAGTGATTACGGCCTGCCGGAGCCGTCATACCGGATGTATGAATCCCACCCGGTGATCAATTCCCTGGTACTGCACCATCTTGGTCATGGTGATATCACGCCCCATGGCGACATTGTCGGGGTGGTGGGTGACACAGTGACCTTTGCCGACGGTCAATCCCGGGTTTATGACCTGGTTCTGATGGCCACTGGCTACAAACTGGATTACCCCTTTATCGATGCCTCGGAGCTGAACTGGCACAACGCCGATGCGCCGCAGTTATACCTGAATGTGTTCCATCCCCAGTACCGTAATCTGTTCATGATGGGCATGGTGGAAGCCGCAGGGCTGGGCTGGGAAGGGCGCAATGAGCAGGCGGAGATGGTGGCGCTCTACATCAAGGCCCGGCAGAACCAGCACCCGGTGGCAGACAAACTGGAGCAGAAAGCCAGCGCGGAGGCCGGCCAGACCCTGGACGGTGGCTTCGACTACCTGAAGCTGGAACGCATGGCCTATTACGTGCACAAGGACAGCTATCGCAAGGCGGTCAACGCCCACATCGCCGACCTGAAACAGGGGGTGTGAGGTGGAGGTTCAGTTCAGTAGCGAGAATCTGCTGATTCTCAACGTCATTCTGGCGTTCATGATGTTCGGGGTGTCTCTGTCGCTCACCGGTGAGGATTTCCGGCGCGTGCTCAAGCGCCCGGATGCGCCGATTGTCGGTCTGCTTGCCCAGTTCGTACTATTGCCCGCCGCCACCTGCCTGACCACCTGGTTCTTCGAAGTGGAGCCGGAGATGGCGCTGGGCATGATTCTGGTGGCGTCCTGCCCGGGGGGATCGTTTTCCAACATCATGACCTGGCTGGCGAGGGCCAATGTGGCGGTCTCGGTGAGCATGACCGCGATCTCCAGCCTGGTGGCCATGGTGATGACACCGTTCAACTTTGCTCTTTACGGCTGGCTCAACCCGCATACCCGGTCGATGCTCACGGAAATTCAGCTGGACAGTATGAATATTCTGATTCTGGTGGCGCTGGTGTTGGGCCTGCCGCTGCTGGTGGGAATGATGACTGGCAAGCTGTTTCCCCGCTTTGCCGCCAGGGCCGAGAAACCCATGCGGGTGATCACCCTGTTGGTGTTGTTGCTGTTTGTGGGCGTGGCCTTTGGCAACAACATGGATGTATTTCTGGCCACGGCGGATCGCATCGTCATCCTGGTAGTGCTGCAGAACCTGCTGGCCCTGGGCATGGGCGCCTTTGCCGGTGGACTTACGGGGCTGCCCCGGCAGGATCGCCGCGCTATCACCATGGAGGTGGGGATCCAGAATTCCGGTCTGGGCCTGGCCATTCTGTTTACCTTCTTCCCGGAAGCCAGCGGCATGATCCTGATCGCTGCCTTCTGGGGTGTATGGCACCTGGTTTCCGGTCTGCTGCTGGCCTGGTGGTGGTCACGGGGCCACGACGATCGCCAAAACCGCGAGGGGGCACCATGCGACGACGCATCCTGATCACCGGTGCCGCCGGTTATATCGGCAGTCAGGTCGCCCGACGGCTAAGCCAGGACCACCATGTGGTAGGGGTGGATATTCGCGCCGATGACGGTGCTGATTTCCCTTTCTTCATGATGGATATTCGCGACCCGGCTTTGGGCAGGTTAATGAGAGAGCACGGTATTCAGCAGGTGGTTCACCTGGCCGCTGTGTTGGAAGACTCGGGCGACAGGGACCGGGATTTTGATATCGATGTGAACGGTACCCGCAACGTGCTGGATGCCTGTGTGGCTGCAGGCGTGGAGCAGTTGGTGGTGACCAGTTCGGGCGCGGCCTATGGCTATCACCCGGACAATCCTGCCTGGCTTGACGAAGACGATGCCCTGCGCGGCAACCCGGAGTTTGCCTACTCGGATCACAAGCGCCAGGTGGAAACCCTGCTGGCGGAGTATCGCCAGCATTATCCGGCACTGAAGCAACTGGTGTTGCGTCCGGGCACTGTGCTGGGCGCCAATACCCGCAACCTGATTACCCGGCTGTTCGAGAAGCCGCGTCTGGTGGCGGTGGCCGGTTCGCCATCGCCCTTTGTCTTTATCTGGGATCAGGATGTGGTGGCAATCATTCAGAAAGGCGTTCTGGAAGGCAAAGCCGGTCGCTACAACCTGGCCGGCGATGGCGCTATCAGCATTCATGAACTGGGCCGCCTGCTTGGTAAGCCGGTGATCTCGGTTCCCGCCGGGTTGATTCGTGCCGCCCTGTGGATTGGCAATCGTCTTGGTCTGACCAGCTATACGCCGGCACAGGTGAATTTCCTGCGTTATCGGCCGGTGCTCGCCAATAGGCGGCTAAAGGAAGACTTCGGTTATATCCCGCGCAAGACCTCGGAGCAGGTTTTTCGTTTCTATATGGCCGGCCAGAAACAGAGGAAGGATCAATGAAAACCGTACTGATTACTGGTGCCGCTTCCGGCCTTGGCTGGGCACTGTCCCAGCAGGCCTTTGCGCTGGGTCATCGCGTCATCATGACCGACATGAATGCCTTGCAGCTGGCGGCACGGGCAGATGCGCTGGCCAGCCAGGACCCGTCCCGGGTTACCTTCCATCGGCTCGATGTGACTGACAGCGAGGCAATCACCCGATTGGTGGCGGTACTCAAGGAACGGGAAGGGGGCCTGGATGTGCTGATCAACAACGCCGGGATTACCCACCGTTCGCTGGCAGACAAGACCGACATCGCCGTGTTCCGCAAGGTCATGGCGGTGGACTGGCAGGCGCCGGTGGAAATGGCCGTGGCCTGCCTGCCCCTGCTCAAGGGTAGTGGCGGCGGCATCATCAATATCGGTTCCATGGCCGGCTGGATGCCGGTGTTGGGGCGAGCCGGCTACTGCAGTGCGAAAAGCGCCCTGAGCCAGTTTTTCGAAGTGCTGCGCGGCGAGGTGGCGCAATACGGGGTGCATATCCTGATGGTGTATCCCAGCTTCCTGGATACACCCATTGAAACCAATGCCCTGGGTCATGATGGCCAGCCCGCTGCTCACCCCCGTTCCATGGTGGGTGCCATGCAGACGCCGGAGTGGATGGCCGAGCGGGTGTTCGAGGCCTACTACCGCAAGAAAAAGCGACTGTTCCCGGATCGCTTTACCTGGTTTGCCAGCCTGTTGTGGCGGCTGGCGCCGGATGTCTACCAGCGCATGA
The DNA here is from genome assembly GCF_014762765.1 of Alcanivorax sp. GTDB lineage: Bacteria > Pseudomonadota > Gammaproteobacteria > Pseudomonadales > Alcanivoracaceae > Alcanivorax. The sequence continues at coordinate 19,162 of NZ_JABURH010000109.1, read as the reverse complement.
TGGTGCGCAAGTTTGCTTCCGAACTGGAAGCCCGTTAATGGCAGACATGGTTACGCTACCCTGGCTGCTGCTGGGGCTGTTCATCTTTCTGGCCTTTACCACCGAAGCCGCTACCGGGTTTGGCAGTATCGTCATCGCCTTGTCCCTTGGCGCCCTGGTGCTGCCGATTACGGAGATCCTGCCGGTGCTGGTGCCGCTCAATATCGTCATGAGCAGCACCCTGAGCTGGCGGCACCGTCATGCCATTCACTGGCCCACCCTGTGGCAACTGATTCTGCCGTTGATGGTGATCGGTACCCTGGCCGGTTATGGGCTGCGTCCCTGGCTGGGGGACCAGGTGCTCAAGCATGCCTTCGGCGTGCTGGTGCTGTGGTTCAGCGGCCGGGAACTGTGGCGTATGTGGCGTGGTGCGATGGCGACGGTCCATGGAGGCCTGTGGGCCCGAGTGTGGATGTTCATGGCGGGCATCACCCATGGCCTGTTCGCGTCAGGCGGCCCTCTGCTGGTCTATGCTCTCAGCGGTCTGTCCCTGGATAAACAACGCTTCCGCGCCACCCTGATTCTGGTATGGCTGGTCCTGAACAGCCTGCTGACCCTGGTGTTCCTGCTGGATGGCAGCCTGCTGCCGGCGGCGCCGCGCATTGCCATGCTGGTGCCGGTGGTCATCGCTGCCATGGTGTTGGGGGAAGTGCTCCACCACCGGGTCAACGAGCAGCGGTTTCGCCAGGCCGTGTTTGTGGTGCTGGCGGTGACCGGAGGTATTCTGGCCTGGCCGGGTTGAAATGAGCTGCAAGTTGCAAGCTACAAGTTTCAACGCGGGCTGGCCTGTCAATTGATGGCAGGTCGTACCCGCGATTAACGGTAATGACGCGGGCTCGGGATCTCAAAACGCCAGGATCTTTCCCTCGCGTTGCAACTTGAAACTTGCCTCTTGCCACTCTCCCTGCATCGCCACCGCCCCTCTGACGTGGTATTCATGACATGTCTTGTTTACAGGCATTCAGGAGCTGCCATGTCCCATGTGGAAATTCGCCCTGTCACCGGTTTTGCGGTGGAACCCTGGCTGGATGAACTGGCCGAGTTGCGCATTGAGGTCTTCCGGGATTTTCCTTACCTGTATGAGGGGAATCGGGAGTATGAGCGTCGCTATCTGGATCGCTACGCCCAGTCTGATCGCAGCGTCTTTGTGCTGGCGCTGGAGTTTAACCGGCTGGTGGGGGCGGCCACGGCGTTGCCGTTGCTGGAAGCGGATGAGGAGTTCCAGGCCTCGTTTCGGCAACTGGGCGCGGAGCTGGGGTCGGTGTTTTATTTCGGTGAGTCGGTGCTGCTCAAGCCCTATCGGGGGGAAGGGGTTGGTCATCGTTTCTTTGATCTGCGTGAGCAATATGCCGCTGATTTTGGATTCCTGCATACGGCATTCTGTGCGGTACAGCGTCCGGATGATCACCCCTTGCGACCTGATGACTATCGACCGCTGGATGATTTCTGGCGTGGGCGGGGCTATTTCCCCCAGAACCAGCTGGTGGCCCATTTCGACTGGACCGACGTGGGTGACGCGGCGCCCAGCCGCAAAGCCATGCAGTTCTGGTTGCACAGCCTCTGATACGCTAGGAAAAAAGCGTGAGCCGCCCGGACTTGATGTTGAAAGGTTTGCGTTCGCAGGTGGTTGTATTGCCCCGGCTTTCTGCAGAGCTGGCGTTACACTGCCCCATTGCCGGGATCTTATTGCAATAATTGCGTAGTCCGTTTGTGTGGCGTTGCCATCAATCTTTCACCCATATGGGCGATTAATCGTCAACGTGTGCTCCCTATACTCGGTGCCTCGAGTGTGAATTTGTTGTGAAGGGGGCTTCATGGAACGTTATTACCGCACTCATCAACACTGGGCTGCGCGTCTTGCGCGACAGGCCATCATCATTGTGCCGCTGGCATTATTGGCGGTGGGCGTGGCCGTGTTGGTGGCAGGCTGACCGCATAATGGGCATGCGGGTGTGGTTTCTGCTGCATCGCCCGTCTGTCTATGCGTACAGACATTTCCGCTATCCCGGTACTCCCGTCACCGGGACTTCTTCCTGTGATGCCGCTGGGCTGTGCGGCGGTAGCCATGGCGGTGTTAGTGGCGGGGTAGATGACTCGGTTTGATGCTGGGTGCTCGACGTCGCGCAGATACAAAACCGTTAGCGTGCTCGACGTTAGCAGAGTGCCCTTGCACTGATCGACGCGACGTCAGCTGTCAGGCATTTTCTGCATCAATACCACTGGATTGCCCACCAGGATGAGCTGCCAGCCCTGTTCCCGGGCCAGCCAGGCGAACGTATCCGGCTGCCAGAAACAGACATGGGTGGGGTCGCGCCGGTAATGCCAGCGGGCGAAGGCGTCGTCGTCGATCAGCCAGCGGGTCATGATGCCCAGCCAGCCGCCCGGTTTCACCAGTTGCGAGAACTGCTGCCATTCCCGCGAGGGGTGATGCAGGTGTTCAACCACTTCCGTGCAGGTCACAAAGTCGTATTGCTGATCCAGCGGTGCCGGGTCTGGCGCATAAATCGGGTCATAGGTGCGGCAGGGAAAGCCTCGCTCATTCAGCATCTGGGACAGAGCCGGGCCCGGTCCGCAGCCGAAGTCCAGGCCCTGGTCGCCATGCTTCAGGCGCTCACACAGGGGATCGGCCAGTTGTGCCAGAAATCCCCGATAGCCTGCGTCCGCAGGGTTATTGTCGTGCAGGTCGTACTGGGTCTTTTCCGTTTCCCTGTCTGGTAGAGTGGCCGGATCTTCAAAGGTCAGGCGGCAGGTGTCGCAACGAAAATAGTCGCGGTCCTCCACTCGGGCAAACGGATGAGCCAGGTTGTCACAGAGCGTGCACCGCATTTATGACTCCAGCCACCGCTGGATGCGCGCATAGGTGCGGCTTTCCTCGATCATGGTCATATGCCCCATCTGGTAGAACAGCTCCCGGGTCAGCCGTTCCGCCTGCGGATAGAGGCGCGTTGCCAGTCCGCTTTCCACGGTTACCAGCCAGTCCCCTCGCGGTTGTGGGTGGCCCGGTTCACTGACACTGCCGGCGATGAATAACTGTTCCACCTGGGTATCCAGTGGCACCTTGCTGCTGGGGCGTGGTTCGTCCAGGGGCCGGTCTCGCCACTGGTCTTCCAGCACATAACCGAAACGCAGGTCGCGGATGCCATCGGAGCGCAGGTTGGCCAGCCGCATTAGCGGGCGCGAGTAGGGAGTGGCACCCAGCAGGCGGTTGGCCTGGTTGCCGGCGCGCTCCAGCATGGCCCCCTGATGGGGTGAACCCAGGCAAGCCAGGTGGGTAACCTTGTCGGTCCAGGCATCGCCGCGCTGGCGGCCCTGATGCAGGGCGCTGCGGGCCACCAGCCCCCCCATGGAGTGGCCGATCAGGATGACTCGTTGAGGCAGGGCGGTATGGGCCAGCAGCCCGGCCAGTTTGCGGCCGTTGTCGGAGATGTGCAGCCCGGTGTTGTAGCGCAGATAGCGCACGTCGGCTTTCAGCTCGCCACGGGCCCATTGGCTGAAGGCATCTGCCGCCGGGTTATTCCAGCAGGCATCGTTCATGCACAAGCCATGGAGAAAGACCACCAGGGTGTCACCCTGGACCGGGCCGGTGGGCAGCAGCTTCATCGGCAGAGCATAGGGGCTGTGCTGTTCGGCCAGTAGCTGACCGAAAACGCCGTTGACGATGCTCTGCAAGTCCAGGCTGTCGCGCAGTTCCCGGTTCGGATCGGCCAGCAGGTCTGCCATGCCGGCCACATTTCCCGCCTGGCGGAAACCGTAGCGGATCAGGTTGTAGATCATCGGTGCGGGGGTGTAGTCGTTGCCGCGCAAGCTGAAAGGATTGGCGACGGCGCCATGAATATCCTGCACTACCTGGGTGATTTCGTTGCCCACACGGGTGACAAGCTGCGCCAGCCCACCCACATTACGGCCAAATTGCTTCATGGGTTCTCCTTATCTTGTCCGCATCATAGCAGGGCGCTACCAGTCTGTCGGAAGTGGCTGGCTGTGGTTGCGTAAAAACCCTTCGCCGGATTGGGTTGGCAACGTAATGATTCGTAAAATGCCCGGGCTTTGCGTGTTTCTTCTTGGTGTGCGACCCGTGATGGCGATACAGTCTGGATTGTCTTAATGGCTGAATCTTTCAAGGAGTGAGTCTATGCATACTTTCGGTAAAGCAGCTTTAGCAGCATTGTTTGCCTCTTCCGCCCTGCTGGCTGGTTGCGACAGCAGCGACGGGCCGGTGGAAAAGGCCGGTGAAAAAGTGGACGAAGCGGTAGACTCCATGAACCCGCAAGGTCCCATGGAAGAAATGGGCGAAGATCTGGATAATGCCTATGAGAGCGCTGAAGAATCAGCCGAGAGCATGAAGGATGCTGCCGAGCAATAATGGCTGCAGATACATGCTGAAAAAGCCGCCTTCGGGCGGCTTTTTTTATGGGCGCTTTTCTGCCACCTGGCAGGTGCCTAGCAGTTCGTCGATGGCCTGTTGCTCCGGTGGCGTAATCAGGAGTCGATAGCGCTGCTTGATCTGTTGCCAGTGCTGCCCGTATTGGCACCAGTAGCCCCGGTTGTTGGGCAGCCACTGGTCGGGACTGCTGGCGCCCTTGCTGCGGTTGGCACTGGCAGACACCGGCAACAGATTAGCCGGATCATTGGCAAACTGGCGCCGGTGGCGCTCATCCCAGCTATCGCCGCCATGGCCGTGAGCATGGCGCAGGGGTACCAGGTGGTCGATATCCAGGTCGCCGGCGGAGGTAAAGATGTTGCCGCTGTAGGGGTCATGCCAGCGACCGGTGGCCACGGTGCAACGGTCATTCCGAGTGAAGGTTACCGGCACCTGGCTGGTGGCAATCAGTATCTCTGCGCGTGTGTCCTGGCAGTCGCCATCCTCGTCCAGCCAGTGGGGCCAGTCATTGCGCTCATAGAGGCCGGAAAAGCTCCGTTGTTGCTGACGAGCTTCCTGCTCAGCCTGGCGTTGCTGACGGTGCAAGGTCAGGCAGGGTTCGCGGTGGCAATGATACGCGCCGCTGGACCGGTCGCTGTGGCCTCCCTGTTTGTCCAGGCCTCCGGGGTGGCCATGGACAAGGTTGGCAACAACGATTAGCAAGACGGTAAGGTGTCGGGTGGGCAAAAGGGCGTCCTACGGGAAAAGCGGCGATCTGGCTAGGATATCAGCGTGCGAATATGTAGGCGATATCTTACAGTGCAAATTCAGGCAACCATGCAGTAGCACCGAGATACAAACGGCAACGAGGCAAAACGAAATTCCACTGTGGATAGCACCGGCTCGCCGCTAGAGTGAATCTGCCGGGTTGTGGCCGTTTCATGCGTGCGGTCAGCCAAGGTGTTGTTTTGCAGTGCATTTTGAGCAGTGGCAGTTGCAGGAGTCTCGGGTATGGCAAGCCAGTCGGAAACGGATCGGTGGCGTCAGCAGGAGTTGGCGCTTACCGCCGTAGAACACCGCCTTCAGGCACTGGGTGAGTATCTGGCGGTTTACCGCGCCAGTTATGCTTCCAGCGGAGAAGGGCGGCATTACGCCAGGGTGCGGATGCTGCGCAAGGACATTGGACGCTTGCGTGCCTGGTGGTGGTACCTGCAGGCCACCCGGAGAGGCGCGTCCTGGTTGCCGTTGCTTGAGCGCATGGTCGGTTTGTTGGCAGTGTTTGTCAGCCCCGTTCGGCGAGGCGGGAGTCGTCGTCATTCTTCGGGAATGCTGCGCCATCTGACCAGTCACAGCCTGATTGAGCGTGCCTATGCGGCGCTGGAGGATGACCTGCAAGGACAGTTGCTGACTCTGCGACTGGCCCAGTACCAGCGCCCCACCGATAGCCGTGGCCGGGAGATCAATATGTTGCAGCGGCAACTGGAGGAAGTGGCGCTCCTGCGTCGCAGCGGCTTGCCTGAGCCTCGCCGCCTGACCGCCATCTGTCATCTTCTGCACCGGGTAATGACGGTGCGCCAGTGGCTGGGTTTGCAGTTGCCTCTGGCTAACCTGGTGGATCGTTAATGTTGGCTGCCAATCGCCTTGCCCCGGCCCTGGAAAGTCTGCCGCGGGTGTTTGCCCTGTCCGATCTGAAACAATTGCTGCCCGGAGAAGAAAGTCAGGCTCTGGATGTAGCGCTGCGCTGGCTGGAAGCCGGGGTCATTAAACAGGTGGCACCGCCTCGTCCGGTGTTCTTCAAGGTGATTCTGGGCGAGGAGCTGGACGAAACGGATCGTTGTCGCGCCCTCTTGCGGGCTTTCCCTTCGCTGGTGATGGTGGCCGGTTCGGTTCTGTGGAGACAGGGGCTAAGTGCCCAGCGCGATACGTTGCTGGAGTGCTGCGTGTCGGAAAAAGAACTGAATTGCAGTTTGCCCGGTGTGGCGCTGCGCTGGCGCCCGCCCGCCTGGTGGGCGGCAGTGCGGCAGGCCGGCGGTATTGCCGGCGATCATCATGGTGTGGCCATGCTGACCCCGGAAATGGCCCTGGCTGATGCGGCGGCGTTCCGGGATGTGTGGATGCCGGATCGGGAAGCGGTGGATTGGAACCAGTTGTCTACCGCCAGACTCAGTGAGGCGACCCAGCAGTTATTACCGCTCCGTGAGGAGAGTGGTGTCCGTTCGGATTGACGGGGACAGACGGACTGTTATTAAATGAGAACCATTATCAGGTTTTCAGGATTCTTGTCCCATGTGGTTTGCCGTTCTGGCCTCCCTGGCCAGCGTCGTCCTCTTTTACCTCAGTGATCGTCAACAGCGGTGGCTGGATCAGCCGCTACCGGGGCTGGTGCGTCTGCTGGCCTTGTTGCTGCTGGCTGCTGCCTCCGCGCTCTGGGTGGTGAGCCTGGGAGTGGGTGTCGGGCTCTTTGTGGGGCTCTGGGTGTTTACCCTGCCGGCGCTATTGTTGCCGTTGATGGCTGGGCACTACCGAGACAGCTTCCAGCGGGGGCAGCGCGGATGAAATATTTCCTGGGCATCCTGCTCGGCCTGCCCCTGTCATTGATGCTGGTTGGACTGCTGGCAGCAGCCTTGCCGATGCCCTGGCAGGGTTGGCTGGTGCTGCAACTGATCGTCGCCATCATACTGTGGATGCTGCTGGTATTGTTGATGGCCCTGCCGGCAAAGACCTGGCCGCCGCTGATCGCCCTGTTGGTGGGCAATCTGGCTGCCTGGCTGGTCCTGCAGGCCACGCCATTGTACGGGGTGGGCGCATGAAAGGAGAGCGTTTGCGCCGGATGATCGATCTGCATGCCTGGGTGGGCGTGGCCAGCGGTCTGGCGTTGTTTGTGGCCTTTTTCGCCGGCGCCATCAATGTGTTTCACCATGAGTTGCATCACTGGCAGGAACCGCATTTCGCGGAGCAGGCCGCCACGCCCATGGGCATGGACCGGTTGCTGGAGCAGGTCACCGAACAATACCCGGATGCCCGCAAACGTCTGTACCTGCTGCCTGACGATGACGACCCCGGGGTGATGTGGCTGGAGTCCTCCAGGGGCGATTGGGTCACCGCCCATGCCACTGATTTCAATGCCCAAGGAGTGCACGAAGAGGCTCCCCGTTCGGCGTTGGCGGATTTCATCAACGAGTTGCATTTTTCCCTGGGTATTCCCAATCCCGGTTGGCCGATCAATATCGGCATGACGTTTATGGGGCTGATTTCGGTGATGTACGGGGTCGCCCTTTTCAGCGGGCTGCTGATTCACTGGCCGAAAATCCGCAAGGAATTCTTTGCTCTCAAGCACGAGGGCAACATGCGTCGTTACTGGAAAAACCTGCACAATGTGATCGGCATTATCAGTTTCCCGTTCCATCTGATCATGTCGGTAACCGGCGCTGCCATGGGTATGTTTACCGTGGTGGCGGTGTTGCTGGGGGCGCTGGTCTTCGGACCCCAGTTGCGCGGGGTGATCACCGAGCAAACCGAAGTGTGGTCCGCGGTGGAGAGCCAGGGCAACACTGTGATCATGCCGCGCATGGACGACGTGTTGTCCGCCGCCCGCAATGAGCTGCCGGAACTGACCGTGGACTGGCTGGAAATTCGTGGCTATGGCGATGCCGCCGGCTGGATTGATGTGGCCGGCTCCGTACCCGGGTATGTGGGGCACCATGCCCATGTGGTGCTGGACCCGACCCTGGGGCCGTTGCGCGTGATTGCGCCGGGGCAGCGCAGCCTCAACTTTGCCAGCCTGTCGCCGGTTTACTCCCTGCACTTCGGTGATTACGGCGGCCTGCTGGTAAAACTGTTGTATTTCGTCCTGGGGCTGCTGGGCTCGCTGCTGTTTGTCTCCGGCAATATTCTCTGGTGCGAGCGCCGTTCGGATCGCACCGGCCCGGGGCGTTCCTCGGCCTTTCTGTTGCGCCTGACTCTGGGGGTTTGCGCGGGCGTGGTGATCGGTATTGCTTTCAGCTTCCTGGCCAGCAAGTTGTTGCCGCACACCCCGTTGGCAGGGCTGGTGGCCATGGCGGAACGGGGCGTGTTTGCCTTGATCCTGGTGTTGCTGGTGGTCTGGAGTCTGCGTGCGTCGCCGCTGCGATTCAGCAGCCAGATGCTGCGCATCGCGCCGTTCTGCTATTTCGCCATTCCTCTGGTGCAGACTGTACTGGAAGGCAGTCATGCCTGGCTGGAAGCGGATAACCGGCTGGTGAATCTGCTGTTGCTGGCCGTGGCGGCTTGTCTGTGGGTGGTGCGCCGCCAGTTCCGCAAGCGGATCCGTCAGGCCGAGCCCCATCCGCTGTGGGTGGGCAACGTCTCCGAGGGGGATCCCAAGCATCTTACCGACACCGAGCGGGAAGCCGGTGCGGCGGCCTCGAATTCGGCCAGATAACGCAGACGCTTGCACAAAAAAGGGCCGGATCTTCCGGCCCTTTTTTGTTTCCGCTTCAGAAACGGTAGGTGGCCTGCAGGCTCAAGCCGTGGGCGCTGTTTTCAAACTCGGCGCGGTAGCTTGACTGGTCTACCTTGCCTTTCTTCTCTTGCAGGTACGCGTACGCCGCATCCAGGGTGAGATCGGCGGTGGGGCTCCAGCCGGCGCCCAGGGTGAAGATATCCCGGTCGCTGACCGGAATCCGCACGGTGCGGTGGGCATCGTTGGTGGGCGAGTTGTCCCGGGCGTAGCCGGCACGCACCACCCATTGCGGGTTCAGCTGGTAGGCGCCACCGAAGGCAACGGCCCAGGTGTCTTCCCATTTCAGCTCTTCGGAAATGGTGGCGAAGCTGCCCGCGTAGGCCGGGTGTACGCCGCTGTTGTTCACTTCAATGCCTCTCAGGCGGCTCCAGCGGGTCCAGGTGGTGCCCAGATTCAGAGTCAGTTTGTCGGTGGCCCGGAAGCTGACGGAGGTATCCACGGATTCCGGCATGGTGATGTCCAGCTCTGCATCGTAGCTGCCATTGAGGCCGGGCAGACCGGTGGGAATCATCGGGTTGGGCGGAATCGGGCCCAGCATGCCGTTGGCGCCACTGACCTTGGTGCGACCTTCCAGGGAGTAGTCAGTCTTGGAGTGATAGGTCAGGCCCCAGTCCAGCCGCTCGTTCACTGCTACCAGCAGGCCCAGGGTATAGCCCACGGCGAGATCGTCGCCTTCGATATCCACCTCGGCATCACCGCTGCCGGGGACCGGGCCGGGCACGGCAGCGTTGGGCACATTACTGCTCAGGGCGCCGTCAATGCGGTTGAGGGTGGGGCCAAAGCCTACCGATACCTTGTCGGTGAAGGCGTAGCTCAGGGTCGGCTGGATGGTCACAACCTGCACTTCGCTTTTCAGGCCGTTGTAGCGGCCCTGCCAGCCATCCTCGTAATCACTGATGACGCCAAAGGGGGCGTACACGCCAATGCCGGCATGCCATTTGCTGTTGAGCGGGGTGACGTAATAGCCGAAAGGAATGGTGGTGAAGGGCACCATGTCGCCGTCGTTGCTACCGGCCTGGCCCAGTTTTCCCTGGGGGTTACGGATGTCGGTGCTGGCGTCGATAAAGGCCAGGCCGCCGCTGATCTCGGCACGCTTGAGGCGGCTCATGCCGGCCGGGTTGCCATACAGGGTGCTGGCGTTGGCGGCGCTGGAAGCGCGACCGGCGTAGGCGGAGCCGGCGCTGCTGGCGCTTTGTTCGTTGAGAGCCAGGCCGTTGGCCAGGGTCTGGCTGGAAGCTGCGGCAATGGCGGCTGCCAACAGGACGTTGTTCGAATACTTCATGATAGCTTTCCCGAGTTGTTTTTTGCGCGGGCAAGTTAACATTCGGACACAAATTATTACAGGATGTTTATCGTCAATTTCGCCGAAAAAACAGGCTAAAAGCGTCATTATTGCGGAAACATGATGTTTATTGTTATGAAGATGGTTCGAAAATAAATTGAGTGTTTACCGGGTTTTTGCTCTGGGGTGGGTGTTCGCTGGTGATGCAGCATGATGGTGTGAGGGGACAATCAGCGTCGGCGGGAGGAAACCCGTTTCGGCGCCAGTCGGGTGTTTGCGGATGCACTGGTCGGGGCAGTGAGAGGAAATGGGCGCGGCTGTGGGTGATGCCGCGCCGGGATGGGACAATGGAGAATCGGCTGTTGCCAGAGGCAGGCTGGCCGTGTTGCCGGGGATTTACAGGCTGGGGCGTCTGTCGGGCTGGTTAACGGCCTTGCGGGAGAATATCCCGATGATGGGCGTGCCCTGGTGCTGCAGAATCGGCTCGATGTCCCGGTGCAGGGCGTGGTACCGGTAAAACGGCACTCGTGGGAACAGGTGATGGATGGAATGCAGGTTCTGGCCCAGCCAGAACCACTCCAGCGGTTTCATCCAGCGGGGCATGATCAGGCTGTTGGTATTGCGATAGCGCTCACTGACCTTGTAGGGGTGATGCGGACGGTAGGCAAACCAGTAGGCAGTGAAGAGTCCGCCGGTATAGTAGCCGAGCAGAATCACCGCCACCGTGCCGGGCTGGTCCACCATGACCAGAAAGGCAATCCGCCAGCCCAGTGAGACCACCAGCTCGGCGCAATAAATCAGTTTTTCCTTCAGCGACGCGCTGCCCCAGCTGTGCTGCACAAAAAAAGTATTCTGCACCCACTGGAAACGCAGTCCGGCGGCCAGCAAACCCAGCGGCCCTTTCTGCATTCCGCTGATAATGAAGTCCGGGTCCTTGTCCGGCTGGTTGGTGTAGCGGTGGTGGGTAAAGTGTTCGATGCGGTGGGAGGCATAGGGAATCGCAATGATCGGAGCCACCAGATACCCGCACAGATCGTTGATCCATTTATGGCGGTCATTCTGCCCGTGGATGTTGCCGTGGGCCGCCTCATGCAGCGGCGTATAGGACATATAGGTCAGCGCCGCCACCAAGAGATAAGCACCCCAGGCCGGCAGGGAGCCACTGGCAAACAGCGCAAGAGTGGCAACAAAGGCGGCTACCACGGTCAGGGTCAGCAACATTGTCGGCCAGGCGGTTTTCCCCATATAGTGCTTGGCACAGGCAATGGCCTGCTTGTTCAGTGTGGCCGGATCCATGGTGTTGCCTCTTGTTGGTCTCATCAGACTCAACACTACGGTGCCCCCACAACAACCAGAATAGCCGCCATGGCCAATCGCCCTGCATAAGTGGCCAGAGTGTGACGGGGCGGTATCTGCGGGACGGGCAATGCAGCATTCAGACGACAAGCTTCATCCGGTGGCCATCAGTCAGGTCATGCTCAACTTCGCCCAGCGACATGGCATCGACCGGCAAACCTGCCTGCTCGGCACCGGCATTGCCGACGCAGCACTGTCCAGTGGCGAGGGTCTGGTTTCCCGCACCCAGGAAATGCGTCTGATCGAAAACCTCATGCTGGCTCTGCCGGCAGCGGGAGTGGGCGGTTTTGAGCTGGGCCGGCAATACAATCTGGCCACCTTCGGGGTATGGGGGTTCGCTCTGCGCACCTGCAAGACCCTGCGCGATGCCGCCGCCCTGGGCGTGCGTTACCTGCCGTTGAGTACGGCCTACTGCCGGATTACGGTCTGTGAGCAGGGCGATACGTTCGGCGTGACATTCGATCCCGACCCGATACCGGCGCACCTGCGCCAGTTTTTGCTCGAGCGGGACATGGCCACCGCCCTCAACCTGGTCAGGGAAATCACGTTTCAGGGGGTGGCGTTTACAGGTATCGAGTTCACTGGCGAACCGGATGTGGCGGCGTCCGCCGTGGCGGAGCTGTGCGGGGTGGTGCCCACCTTTCATGCCCGCGCCAACCGTATCCTGGTCAACCGTGCCGGGGCCAACCAGCCGTTCCCTGGCTACGATCCGGTGCTGACCCGCATGCTCGAGCAGCAATGCCGGCAGCGTATGGACACCGTTGAAAGTAGTGGCGTCGCCGGCAAGGTTCGCCAGAAACTGCTCGGAGAGCTGGGTCTGGGCGCTACTCTTAACGACATGGCCAGCGAGCTGGCCCTCTCTTCCCGCAGTCTGCGTCGCAAATTGGAACAGGAAGGCACCAGCTACCGCGACCTGGTTGAGGAGGAGCGCCGCCAACTGGCCTTGCAGCTGCTCGGCAATACCACCATGAAAATCGAAGAGGTCGCCGCCCATCTGGCCTATACCGATGCCGGCGGCTTTGTCCGCGCCTTTCGGCGCTGGCAGGGCTGCTCGCCCAGTGAGTACAGAGGGGATTTGCCTGGGTAATCGCCGCGATTGGGCACAAAAAAGGGGCCTCCCGGCCGGGAGGCCCCTTTCTTTTATTTGGCACGCCCGAGAGGATTCGAACCTCTGACCTTTGCCTCCGGAGGGCAACGCTCTATCCAGCTGAGCTACGGGCGCAAAACGTATTGCAGACGGCCGAATGAGGTTGGCCAGTTCCGGCGGTCTGCAGATGAAGAACTTGGGGGTTCAACGGGCGCGAATGATAGCTGGTTGTGGCGTTGGCGTCCATGGATGGGATGCATTGTGGGTGCAGATGCTTATAATCTGCGCGCGCCGTGCCAAAGCGGCCGTTATTACGTGGCAGTCTGCCTCTTTCGGGTTTCCGGCAGTGCTGTCTTTCCTTACGAGCCCGTGTCTGTGACCAGACAAGTGTATCGGAGGAAACAGGATGAACCTGTACTGGATTGTGCTATTACTGGCAGTGATCGTTGAAATTGCCTGGGCCATGAGCCTCAAATGGATTCAGGTGCAACCGGGGGTTGCGTCAATCGGCACGTCGCTGGTGCTCACCGCGCTGAACATGCTGATGCTCTCCTATGCCATGAAAGGGATTCCGGTTGGCACTGCCTATGCGGTCTGGACCGGACTCGGGGCGGTGGGCATTACCGTGCTTGGCATCCTGTTCTTCAAGGACCCGGCCACCCTGTCACGGCTGGCATTCATGGGGCTGGTAGTGGTTGGTATCGTCGGCCTCAAACTGACCGCGTCACCAGTGTGATGGTTCTTTCGGGCTCGCACGCGGGTCCCGTCCATTTTACAATCTTTTCCCATGATACCCCCGATAAATCGGTACCCTCTGCGGGCAGATGTTGGCCGCCAACTGATGGAGAAAACTGTGCGCATTGCTTATCTGGAAGATGACATGGCTCAGGCTGAGCTTGTCACTCACTGGCTTAAGGAAGCGGGCCATAACTGTATTCACCTGGCCAGCGGGCGCGAGTTCATGTCCCTGTTACGGCGCGACACTTTCGACATCCTGGTGCTCGATTGGGAAGTGCCGGATATGAATGGCTATGCCGTGCTGGAGGAAGTTCGGGCCAGTGGCAACCGCACCCCGGTGCTGTTTGCCACCCAACGGGATGATGAATCTTCCATTGTGGGAGCTCTCACCCAGGGAGCGGACGACTACATGGTCAAGCCTACCAAGCAAGCGGAGTTGCTGGCCCGGATAGCCGCTCTCGGGCGCCGGGCGGGGGTATCGGATATGGATGATGAAACTGCCCTGACAGTGGGGCCCTGGACAGTGGACCGGTCGCGGCGGCAGATCCTGCTGGCTGACGAGCCGGTGAAGCTGACCGACAAGGATTATGAGCTTGCCAGCTACCTGTTCCAGAATGTGGGTAAGCTGATGAGTCGCGCCCACCTGTTGGAAAAGGTCTGGGGCATTATGACCCCGATCGAATCCCGTACTGTGGATGTGCATATCAGCCGCATTAGACGCAGCCTGCAGATTCGCCCGGAGCAGGGTTACCGTATCAAGACGGTCTACCAGCATGGTTACCGCCTGGAGCCGATTGAAGACTAAGGACATCACTATGAGGGTCTGGTTGTGTGCAGCCTTGCTGCTGGGACTGTCGACCGTCGCCGCCGCATCCGACGACTGGCATTACACTCTGCGTCCCGGGGATACCCTGTGGAAGGTATGCCAGCAGTTTGCCCAGGAGCCGGCAGCCTGCTGGCGCGATCTGGCCAGCCACAATTCGCTGGAAAATCCTCACAGTATCAGCCCAGGGCAAAGCCTGCTGGTGCCGATCTCCTGGCTGAAGGAAAAGCCGATTCCGGCGCGAATACTGGCCGTGACGGGTGAGGTGATGCTGTACCCCGCCGCCGGCGGTGAGGCGCGCCAGGTGCAAAGTGGCGAGACGGTGGCCTTTGGCGATGCGCTGGAAACCGCTACCGGTGCCAGTGCCCGGTTGCAGTTTGCCGACCAGTCAGAGGTGGTGATCAAGCCTGGCAGCCTGCTGGTGGTCAACCGCTATCGCCGTTTCCTGGATCAACAGGGCGAGCAAACCGAACTTCGTCTGCAGCGCGGTAATATTCGCAACACGGTAACCCCGGCCAGCAACGATGATCGTACCTTCAAGGTGTTCACCCCCGGCGCGGTGGCGGCGGTGCGAGGTACCGAGTACTACGTCAGCGTGGACGCCGGTGAAACCACCCGCAACGAAGTCGTGGAGGGTCGGGTGGATGTCAGTGCCCGGGGCACCCACCGAGATGTGCAAGCCGGTTTCGCCACCCTGGCCCAACTGGATCAGCCACCCATCGAGCCGGTCCCCCTGTTGCCGGCCCCGGCGGTGGAGCTGTCAGTAACCCATGAGGATGTGACGGCGGCATGGCCCACCCAGGCGGACGCGGCCAGTTACTGGCTGGAGTGGTATCGCCAGCGGGATGAGTTGTTGTTGGGCCAGGCATCCTTGCAGGCCGGCCACTGGCAACAGGACCTGCCGGTAGGTGATTACCGTCTGCTGGTACGTGCAGTAGATGAAAATGGCCTGCGTGGTCACGAAAGCTGGACCAATTTCTCCATTGAGCCCGCGCCGCCGGTGGAGCCGGAAAAAGAGTCGAAATGGGACCTGTGGGTCTTTCTGGGCGGGGCCGCGTTGTTGTTGGCGCTGTAACGGATGCGGTCGCGCCTGAACACCTATCAGCGCCGCTATCTGGCTGAACACATTTCGGTGCTGTTTCTGGTGGTCGGCCTCTGTGCCCTGTTGAGTATCAGCGGGGCCTTGTCCTTTATCGACCGCTACATCTACGACAACCTTCTCAAAACTCTCCCGGACGAGCCGTCCCCGGATCTGGTCATCGTCGGCATTGACGAATACAGCCTGCGGGAAATCGGTCGCTGGCCCTGGGATCGCAAGGTCCACGCCCAATTAATAAACCGTCTTACAGAGATGGGGGCGCGGGCGATACTGGTGGACCTGATTTTGTCCGAGCCGGACCGTAACAACCCGGATTCCGATCTCGCTCTGGTCCAGGCCATGGCGGCCAATGGTCATGTCTACCTGCCGGTGCACGTGGAGCAATTGCGTGCCGGAGGCCAGCTCATTGAAGTCCTGCCCTACGCACCATTTGCCCGTGCTGCCGCTGGCCTTGGGCACGTGGATCTGGAGCTGGACAGTGACGGGGTGGCCCGCTCCGTATACATGCGTTCCGGGATTGGCCAGGCCTGGTGGCCCCATATCACCCAGACCCTGCTGATCCAGGAGGGCATGCTCTCGGAGAATACCTTCCCGGCCAACAAGGGCGAGGAGTTCTCCGGGCTGGCCAATGTCCGCCGTTACCATCGTTACGTGCCCTTTGTCAGCGGCCCCAACAGCTACCCGCAGGTGTCTGCGGTGGAGTTGCTGAATAACCTGATTCCGGAACAACTGATTCGCGACAAAATTGTGCTGATTGGTGCCACTGCTGCCGGTCTGGGTGACATGCTGCCTACGCCCATGGCCAGTCAGGGTGAGTTGATGGCCGGAGTGGAGGTCAATGCCAATCTGCTGGATGCCCTGCGCGCCGACCGGCTGATCCGCGAGCTGCCCATGACCAGTGTGCTGGTGTTGGGGTCCATGTTGGCGCTGCTGGCGCCGCTGCTGCTGCCTTATGTGCTGCCGCGTTGGAGTATTCCGCTGGTGGGTGGGGTGATTCTGCTCTGTCTGCTGGCAAGCATGGTGGTGCTGATCGTGCTGCGGCTCTGGTTCCCGCCTTCCGGGGCCATGGCGGCGGCGTTGATGGCCTACCCGCTGTGGACCTGGCGGCGTCTGGAGTATTCCCTGTCCTACATGCGCCATGCTCTGGAGCGGTTGTCCGAATACAGTGACTTGAACCAGCGCCTGACGCGGCCGTCCACCCTGGAGCAAATGGGGCGCATGTTTGATCAGGTGCTGCCGGTGCGCGCCTGGCGGCTGTTGGGGGGCGAAAAACCCTGGCGCGGAGGCGACAGTCTGCCGGCTGCCACCTGGAAAGGGGCGTTGGCGCGCCAATATCGTTTCAAGCATGAGGGGCGTCGCTACGAGCTGGATCTGGTGTGGCATCAGTCACTGCATGCGGACACCTATGACTACTGGGTGCGGGCCATGCTGGTTCGGGTGCGCACCCATGCCCCCTCCGTGGGGGCGCGCTATGAAGTGCTGGAAAAGCACATCGACCGGTTGCGTCGGGAAGAAGACCGCCAGGAAGCTCTAACCCGGTTCTTCCAGGTGACCCTGGCGCAGATCCGGGAAGGGGTGATCATCGCCGATGCCTGTGGGGTGATCGTCTACGCCAATCCCCAGGCCTCTTTCCTGCTTGGCCTGGAGATGGGGGCGCTGGATGCGGGCCAGCCCATGGTGACAGATCTGGGACGGGAGCTGGACCTGCGCGAGCACAGCTGGGACGAGCTGTTGCGTCAATCCCTGGCCGAAGGGCGTACCCAGCTGGAATGCCGCAACCGGCAAGGTGCGGACCTCTACCTGGATATCCTGCTGGTGCATGCCGGTGACAACCCGGGGCGGATGATGATCATCTCTTTCAAGGATATCAGCGACGTGAAGCAGGCATTGCGGGCCCGATCGGAAATGCTGGATTTCCTCTCCCATGACCTGCGTTCCCCCATGGTATCGGTGCTGGCGCTCACCGAGAAAATGCGCCAACAGGGAAATGGTCAATCTCTGGAGGGCTTTCTCGACAACGTACAGCACTATGCCCAGCGCAACCTGAATATTGCCGAGCAGTTCCTGCAGCTGGCTCGGGTGGAAGCGGTGGAATCGGTGGAAATGAACGAGCAGGACATGCTTGATGTGGTGGAGAGTGCCATCGACATGGTGCAGATCCTGGCCCAGCAGGCGGATATCACCCTGCGCTTTGATTACGACCCCCACCAGGAGGTCTGGGTGCTGGGCAATAACGAATTGCTCGAGCGGCTGATGGTGAATCTGCTCACCAATGCCATCAAATACAGCCATGCGGGCAGTTCCGTGGACGTGCGCCTGTATGCCCGTGAGGAAAGCGTACTCTGTGAAGTGCGCGACCGGGGTGTGGGTATTCCGCCGGAATTCCAGGAGCGGCTGTTCCAGCGCTTCAGCCGTGCCAGCACCAGCGGTGGCGCCCGCACCCGGGGGGCGGGCATGGGGCTGCGCTTCGTCAAGGTGGTCACTGAACGTCACGGCGGCGACATTCGGGTGGAAAGCGTGGTCAACGAAGGCAGTCGCTTCACCCTGTCATTACCCCGTGTGGAAATACACTAACAGTGTCAGACGCCAGACCCGGTAACGGCATGCAACGTCGGTTTTCGCTGCGTTGTCCGATGCTCGGTGTCAGGAACAACATCAAGCATTTTGTCCCCACGCCCTGAGCGGGTATAATCGCCGGCGCAGCGCCCTCGGGCGAAACACAGAGAATAGAGGTGGAATCGTGAAAAAGATGCTGACTGCCAGCCTGGTACTGGTCGCTACCCTGTTTGCCGCCGGTAGCGTGGCTGCAAAGAGCACCAAGGAAATCTCCCCTTACCCGTTGGGTGAGCGCTCTGTATTCAGCGAGCGGGCCATCGCCGAGCGTATTCAGCCGGTAGGTTCTGTGTGTGTCGAAGGTGAGGATTGCGGCAGCGCTGCCGCTGCTGCTGAAGAAGTGGCCAGTGGTCCGCGCAGTGGTGAACAAGTGCACCAGTCTGCCTGTGCGGCCTGTCATGCCACTGGTGCCGCTGGTGCCCCCAAAACCGGTGATGCCGCTGCCTGGGCCCCGCGTATCGCCAAGGGCAATGCCACTCTGGTCAAGCACGCCATTGAAGGCTTCAACGCCATGCCGCCCAAGGGCATGTGCATGGATTGCTCTGACGATGAGATCAAGGCTGCCGTCGAGTACATGGTCGGTCAGAGTCAGTAATCTTGCTGCGACTTCTGGGCATTATGCTGTCGGCCCTGTGGCTGGCAGCCTGTTCCGACGATAGCGCCCCGTCCGCAGCGGATGCTTCGCAGACGCGCGACGGGGCGCAGTTGTATCGTCAGTACTGCGTCACCTGTCACGGCTCCGGTGCGCTGGGTGCTCCCCGTGTCGGTAAGGAACATCGTCTCTACTGGTCCCACGAAATCGAGGAAGAAGGTTTCGATACCCTGGTCCAGGAAGCCATTGCCGGCATCAACTCCATGCCCCCTCGTGGAGGCTGCTTCGACTGCAGCGACGCCGAGATCCGCAATACCGTGATCTACATGCTGCAGCTCAGCGGCGCGAAGTAGACTCCTTATTTTCCCTGTGTCGTAGGAGCGTCGCTGGCGGTGCGATAGCCGGGGGCATTCTGCCCCAAGCTGTTTCGAAGCCGCTGTAGGAGCTCCTCTTGAGGGGCGAATCACGCATCAGCCTGGAAATCGCCGGCAGGGTGATCAGGAATAGCATAGCTTGCGATCCCGCCAAGCTATGCTGCCTCGCTACGCTCGGTTCGCCCCTCAAGAGGAGCTCCTACAGCGGCGGCGTAGAAAGCGTGGAAGTGTTTGCAAGATACCGGTATCGCGCCGCGAGCGACGCTCCTACGGAAAGGGGGTGGTAAGGTTCAATCCA
>NZ_JABURH010000124.1 GCF_014762765.1 Alcanivorax sp. | reverse complement strand
GAGTGACCCAAAGACTCCCTTAAATTCACATTCTTTTGCACTTGGTGTGCACCAGTTTACGAACCTTGTGTGGATTCCGGGATCATAATAGGCACTACCAACAAACAAGGAGTGAGCCATGAAAAGTGCAGCAGTTGCCGCCCTCAGTATCGCAGGGGCCGTGGCCATCGCCGGAGTCGGCTACGGTGCATACCAGGCCATGACCCCGGCCACCTCAGGCTATGCCGAAGTGGTGAATGTGGACCCGATTGTGAAAACCTGGCAGGAACCCCGCGAGGTCTGTCAGCAAGTGACCGTGCAACGCAAAAAGCCGGTCAAGGACGAACACCGCATTACCGGTAGTGTGGTCGGCGCCGTGGTCGGCGGCGTGATAGGCCATCAATTCGGCGGCGGCAGTGGTAAAGATGCCGCCACCGCCGGTGGTGCCATTGCCGGTGGCGTCGCCGGTAACCAGATCCAGAAAGGGATGCAGGAAAAAAACACCTACACCACCACGGAACAGCGTTGTAACACGGTGATGGAAGACAAGAGTCGCACTGAAGGTTATGACGTGACCTATGTCTTCAATGATCAGGAAGACACCATTCGCATGGACAAGAAGCCCGGCGAACGGTTGCGCATCGAAGAGGGGCAAGTGGTTACCCAGTAACCCTCTCCTGACTGTGTATAAAAAAGCCCGCTTCTGCGGGCTTTTTTTATGGTGCCTTTCCGGTCAACCCGACAGCACCGACACGAATGTCTGGATGATGGTCGCGTTGGCGATATCCACGATAAAGCCCCCCACCACCGGCACGATGATAAACGCCAGCGGCGACGGCCCATGATGCTGGGTCACCGCCTGGATATTGGCCACCGCCGTGGGAGTGGCTCCCATGGCAAAGCCGCAATGGCCAGCGCAAAGCACCGCCGAATCATAGTTTCGCCCCATCAAGCGGAACGTCACCAGAGTAATGAACGCCAGCGCCAGACCTACCTGCACCAGCAACATGGCAAGCATGGGCAGGGCCAGATCCACCAGCTGCAGTAATTGCAGACTCATCAGCGTGATCGCCAGGAAAATCCCCAGCGCGGTATTGCCCACCACATCGATGGTGGCATCGTTCACCTGCCAAAGGCGCCTGGCCGTATTGCCGAGAACAATGCAGACAAACAACACCCACACGAAGGTGGGCAAGCGGAACACGGACGCAAACTCTTCCGCCGCCACGGTGCCAACCACCACCCCCACTGACAGCAACATCATGATGCGGATGACGCTGGCGGCAGAGATGGGCCGGGGCGTTTCCGCCTCATCGTGCTCGGCATCTTCCACCGCCGGACCATGGGCCGGGGCCGCGAGCCGGTAGCGGCGGATCAGGAACATGGCCAGCGGCCCGCCCAGCAGGGCCCCGAAGATAAGACCAAAGGTGGCGGAAGCCGCCGCCAGCTCACTGACGCCAGTAAGGCCAAAATCCCGCTCGAAAACGCCCGCCCAGGCAGCCCCTGTGCCGTGGCCACCGGTCATGGTCACCGAGCCGCCAATCAGGCCGTACCAGGCATCCAGCCCCATCAGCTTGGCCATCATCACACCGACCAGATCCTGCAGAGCCACCAGCACGATCACCAGTACCGCGAACAGCAGCATGGCCCAGCCGCCCCGGCGCAGCAGACGAAAGTCCGCTGCCAGCCCCACGGCACCAAAGAAAAACAACATGGCCGGCGTTTTGATACTCTCATCAAAGGTCAGGCCGATACCGGAAAGCTGCATGACGGTGACCACAATGGTCGCCAGCAAACCACCTACCACCGGCTCGGGCATATTCAACCGAGACAGCAGATCTACCTTGTGCACTATCCACTGACCAGCGCCCAGCACCAGCAATGCGACCATCAGGGTTTCCATGGCGGAAAACTGCATCCCTTTCTCCTTGTTCGCGGCTGGGGAGCCGCCAATTGATCCGCTATACTGCCCGCGACAACCGGAAGCTGTTATGAATCGCGAGAAACGAACTGAAATTTTTACCCGTCTGCGGGATCAGAACCCTCACCCCACCACCGAGCTGGAATACAGCAGCGATTTCGAGTTGCTGGTGGCCGTGGTGCTGTCTGCCCAGGCCACGGACGTGGGCGTGAACAAGGCCACCGCCAGGCTCTATCCGGTGGCCAATACGCCAGAGGCGATCTTCGCCCTGGGTGTCGACGGGCTTAAAGAGTACATCAAGACCATCGGCCTGTTTAATTCCAAGGCCGAAAACATCTTTCAGCTGTGTAAAATTCTCATTGAGCAGCATGATAGTCAGGTACCACGTACCCGCGAAGCGCTGGAAGCACTGCCCGGTGTGGGGCGAAAAACCGCCAATGTGGTGCTGAATACTGCCTATGGACTACCCACCATGGCCGTAGACACGCATATCTTCCGGGTCTCCAACCGTACCCGCATTGCCCCGGGCAAGAATGTACTGGAAGTGGAAAAGCGGTTGCTGCGGCTGGTACCGGAGGAATTCCTGCGCGATGCCCACCACTGGCTGATCCTGCATGGCCGTTATGTCTGCACCGCTCGCAAACCCAAATGTGGTGAATGCCTGATCGCCGACCTGTGTGAGTTTCCGCCCAGCCAGCGGCCATCGTAAGCAGCAATTGAGCGCCCCGCCGCCCATTGCTACTCTGGGGTATCACGGTTGAACTGACGAAGGGACGCGACATGAAACACCCCCTCCTGCTGGCAACGCTGCTGGGCCTGTGCGCCCCGGTTCTGGCCGGCGACCTGAAGCCTGGCCTGTGGCAGATCAATACCACCATGGAAGGCGACAATCTGCCCCCACAGATGCGTGCACATACCCAGCAGGAATGCCTCTCCCCTGACCAGGCCGAAGACGTGGTCAGCGCCCTGCAGGAGAGCTGGAACGCGGATGAATGTGATCTGGGCAAGGTGGACCGCGGCGGTGACAACCTGACCTGGGAAGCCCGCTGTGACCAGAACGGCATGCAGAGCACCATGAAGGGCTCGGTGACCCTGCACAGCGATACCCATTACACCAGCACCATCGACATGACCATGCCGGGCCACAAAATGGTGTCAAAAAGCGAAGGGAAATGGGCCGGTTCGGATTGCCCTGAGTAGGATCAGGGGGTCGCCTTGTGAGCAAGGCGTCAACGAAATCATCACCTACCACCTACACGTTTGAGCCATGCGAGCATGGCTCCAACGCACCTGACAACCCGCAGCGAAGCGCTTCAGATCTTCCCGGCAAACACCTTTTCAAAAAACGCCAGCACCCGCTTCCAACTGTCTTCTGACGCAACCGCATCGAATTTTGAACGCAGCGGCGGCAGTGGCCCCAGTTTCTTGAAGGTGAAGGTCTGGTGGTCATTCATGAAGGAGTGGCCCACGTCTTCATAGGTCTTGATATCGTGGGGCACGCCCAGCGCGTCCATGTGTTTTGCCAGACGGTCACCATGGTCGCCATAGATCATGTCTGTGCGACCCCAGCCACCGACTGCCGGGCAAATGCCGGTCACGTCTTTCACGTTTTTCGGGATGCCACCATAGAACGGAGCCACTACCTGCACCGGTGCCTGGCTGGCGTAAAGCACCGCAAAACGCCCGCCCATGCAGAAGCCCATGACGCCCACCTGGGTCACGGCTTCTTCGCCCTGATTGAGCAACCATTCCCTGCAGGCCTCCAGTTGCTCAAAGGTCTGTCCCTTGCCGGTTTCATGGGCCTTGAGGGTTTTCACCACACACAGGGCCTTGCTGCCCGGAAGATCATAGAGATCCGGGACCAACACCGGATAACCGTTATCCGCCAGCCGCTGGGCAATGCGCTCGATATCCTCGGTATAGCCGAAGATGTCATGGATGGCGATCACCGCCGCCTTATGGGGATTAGCGGTTTCGGGGCGCAGCCAACGGGCACGCATGGTGTGGCCGCCGGGGATGGGAATGCCTACAGGTTGGTTGGACATG
>NZ_JABURH010000079.1 GCF_014762765.1 Alcanivorax sp. | reverse complement strand
CCGGGGCCGGCGGCCAGCACCATGCCTTCGGAGACGCCGAATTTCATCTTGCGCGGGGCCAGGTTGGCCACCAGCACCACCAGTTTGCCTTCCAGCTCTTCCGGGCTGTATTTGGCTTTGATGCCGGCAAACACATTGCGCTCGCCCAGTTCGCCCACGTCCAGGGTGAGCTGCAGCAACTTGTCGGCGCCTTCCACATGGGCAGCCTTGGCCACGCGGGCCACGCGCAGTTTCACCTTGAGAAAGTCATCGATGCTGATGGTGTCGTCTGCCACGTCGTCCACCTGTTTCGGTTCGCTTTTCTTGCCGGCGGGTTTGGCCGCGGGCACGTCTTCTTTCGAGGCGTTGAGCATGGCCTCGATCTGCGCCATGTCGATGCGGTTCAGCAGCGGCTTGAACTTGGCGATCTCGTGGCCCAGCAGCAGGGTGTCACTGTCTTTCCAGGTCAGCGGCGCCACCTGCAGGAAGGCTTCTGCCCGTTCGGCCAGGGCCGGCAGTACCGGCTTCAGGTAGATCACCAGCAGACGGAACACGTTGATGGCGGTGGTGCAGATGGCCAGCACTTCCTGTTCCTTGCCGTCTTCTTTGGCCAGGGTCCAGGGCGCCTTGTCGGCAATGTAGCCGTTGGCGTGATCCGCCAGGGCCATGATTTCGCGCATGGCCTTGCCGAATTCGCGCTTTTCGTAGAACTCGGCCAGGCGCGGGGCGGCTTCCTGTACTTCGCGAACCAGCAGCGGGTTGTCCAGCTCGTCACTGAGGGTGCCGCCGAATTTCTTCACGAAGTTGCCGGTGCGGCTGGCGATGTTCACCAGCTTGCCCACCAGGTCGGAGTTTACCCGCTGGGCGAAGTCTTCCAGGTTCAGGTCGAAATCATCCACCCGGCTGGAAAGCTTGGCGGCGAAGTAGTAGCGCAGGTATTCCGGCCCCAGGTGATCCAGGTAGGTGCGCGCCTTGATAAAGGTGCCACGGGACTTGGACATCTTGGCGCCGTTCACGGTAACAAAGCCGTGGCTGTAGATAGCGGTGGGCTTGCGCAGGCCGGCACCATCCAGCATGGCGGGCCAGAACAGGCCGTGGAAGTTGATGATGTCCTTGCCGATGAAGTGGTACAGCTCGGCGGTGGATTCCTTGCCCCAGTAGTCGTCGAAGCTCAGCCCTTCGCGGTCGCAGTAGTTCTGGAAGCTGGCCATGTAGCCGATGGGGGCGTCCAGCCAGACGTAGAAGTACTTGCCCGGGTAGCCGGGGATTTCGAAACCGAAGTAGGGGGCTTCGCGGGAAATATCCCAGGGCTGCAGGTCTTCGATCCATTCCTGCAGCTTGTTGGCCACCTGCTCCTGCAGCGCGCCGGAGCGGGTCCACTCGCGCAGCAGGGGCTCGAATTTGGGCAGGTCGAAGAACAGCTGGGTGGTTTCCTTTTCCACCGGGGTGGCGCCACTGACAGAGGAGTAGGGATTGATCAGCTCCGCCGGGGTGTAGGTGGCGCCGCACACTTCACAGTTGTCGCCGTACTGGTCTTCGGATTTGCACTTGGGGCAGGTGCCCTTGACGAAACGGTCCGCCAGGAACATGCCTTTCTGCGGGTCGTAGAGCTGGGTAATGGTCTTCTCGACGATATAGCCGGCGTCTTTGTTGCGCTGGAACACCATTTCCGACAGGGCACGGTTTTCCGGGCTGTGGGTGCTGTAGTAGTTATCGAACCGGATCTGGAAGTCGGCGAAGTCCTTCTCATGGTCCGCTTTCACTTGCGCAATTTGTTGCTCCGGGGTGATGCCGTTTTCTTCGGCCTTGAGCATGATGGCGGTGCCGTGGGCATCATCCGCGCACACATAGGTGCACTGCTCGCCGCGCAGTTTCTGGAAGCGTACCCAGATGTCGGTCTGGATGTATTCCAGCAGGTGGCCCAGGTGAATGGGGCCATTGGCGTAGGGAAGGGCACTGGTCACCAGGATTTTGCGGGGCGTGTCACTCATGGGGTCGACGTCGTCATTCCGGAAAAAGGGTGGCCTATGATACGGGGGCGGCGGGGCTTTTTCATCCTGTGGGTGAACGGCTGTGCGGGATCTCCCACCGTTGATACTGGCAGGGGCCCGCTTTAGCGAATCTTGTGCTAGGGTTTCGGCTCAAAACTATTCTTTCAAGCAAGTGATTCCGGGGGCTCACGCAGTCTATGGGCGGCCTTTTTGTCGTTCGGCTACCCGGTCAGGGGAAGGTATCAATGTCACTGAGAGTGCGCATCCGGTGGTTGCTGGTGATTTCTGCGGCGTGTTGTGTCGCATTGGCCACCGTGGCGTTGTATTGGGTGAACCTGTCGCTGGTGGATACCCTCACCGAGCGTAACGCCGAACGGGAACTGGAAAAGGTGGAAGCCACCTTCCTGGATCAGCTGTCTATCCTGCGGGTGCGGGCCCAGGACTGGAGCCAGCAGCCGGACAACCCGCCTACCAATCAGGGTGGGTTGGGGTATCTGGATCTGATGATGGAGCTGCGTGGCAGCTCGGTGGTGTGGAATAACGGTGCTGATGAGGTCTCTTCTCCGGTGTTTGCCACCCTGGCGGAGCGCTTTGACGAACAGGGCTGCATGCCGATCTGGGGGGTGGTGAAGGTGGAGGGCCGCCCCCTGTTGTTCAGCACGGCGGTTGAGGTGGGCTGCCAGGCCTACCTGTTGGGGGTATGGCTGGACAGTGACTGGATGAGCTACCTGTCAGACAGGGTGGGGCATGCGCTGTATGTCCGCGAGGTACCGGAGTCACTACCCCCGCAGCGTGGCCTTACCGTGGCTGAGAGTGACCAGTTGCTCGGGCGTTTCCCGGTGCCGGATTTTCTTGGCGGCAACCCGCTGGAAGTGGTGGTGGAGCTGCCTCGCGATGGCTATAAATCCCTGAATCTGTCGGTGCTGGTGATCGGGTTGATCATGGCGGTGCTGGCCGGGCTTACCGTGCTGGTGATCAACTACCGGATTCAGCCGATGTTGTTCGGGCGCTTGAACCTGGTGCATAACGCGGTGCGTTCCATTGCGCGAGGCGGGGCGCTGGATCAGCGGGTGCCGGTGCTGGGTAATGATGAAATCGGCGCTCTGGCGGAAGACTTCAATGCCATGGTGGACAGCATTAATCACGCCCAGACACAGTTGGCGGATGCCCGCCGTCAGGCGGAGGAGGCTAGCCAGACCAAGAGCCAGTTTCTGGCCAATATCAGCCATGAAATCCGTACCCCGATGACTGCGATTCTCGGTTATACCGAGCTGCTGCGTGATGGCTCCCTGAGCCATGCGGACCAGAGTCGTTATCTCTCTATCATCCAACATAACGGCGACGCCCTGCTGGCGCTGATCAATGATGTGCTGGATCTGTCGCGGATCGAGGCGGGGCAGCTGCATAACGAGCAGCGTCTATTCTCTGTGACGGAACTGCTGGATGAGGTGGTCGACAGTTTGAAGTTGAGGGCATCGGAAAAGCAGATCGACCTTGAGTTGTCCTATGTGTCCGAGATGCCGGCTACGGTCAGTGGCGATGCCTTTCGCTTGCGCCAGATTTTGGTGAATCTGGTGGGCAATGCGGTCAAGTTTACTGAGGAAGGGCTGGTGCGGGTCCGTGCTGGCTGGTCCGATGCGGAACAACAGCTGCAGGTATCTGTGGAAGATACCGGCATCGGCATCAGCGAAAGCGAATTGCAGAAGATTTTTCAGCCGTTTTCCCAGGCGGATGCCTCCCATTCCCGCCGTTATACCGGTACCGGGCTGGGCCTGAGTATTGCCCGGCAGTTGGCTCGTTCCCAGGGGGGCGATATCACCGTATTCAGCGAGCTCAACAAGGGCAGCAGTTTTGCCCTGAATCTGCCCTTGTCTCTGGCCTGTGAAGTAGGTGCCAGCGTGGCCGGGGAGCCTTTACCCGAGCTGGCAGGCAGTGCCATGGCCCTGAATGGCCGCGCTTTGCTGGTGGAAGACAATACCGTGAACCGGTTGTTTGTGCGCAAGGTACTGGAAAAAGCCGGCATGCAGGTGGTGGAAGCCGAGGATGGCCGGGAGGCCTGCCGGCACTATGGTCAGGACAGCTTTGAGCTGGTGGTGCTGGACATGCAGATGCCGGTGATGGACGGCTACGAAACCGCTCGGGCCCTGCGCGACCGTGGCTTTAGCGGCCCGATACTGGCGCTGACGGCCAATGTGCTGGCGGTGGACCGCCAGCGCTGTCTGGATGCTGGTTGCGATGCCTTCCTGGGCAAGCCGATCCGGGTCAAGCAACTGCTTACCGTGTGTGCCGGCCTGCTGGCTCAGCCGGAAATCCCGGAGGGGCTGGAGACCTGACTGCGGCCAAGGGCTTCGCGGACCTGCTGCTGTGAAACCGGCTTGCTCAGATAGTCGTCCACGCCGGCGTCGCGGGCTTTCTGTACATAATCACCGGTGGCATGGGCTGACAGGGCAATGATCCAGCAGTGGTGGTGGGCAGTGGACGCCTGCTCCAGAGTTCGGATTTCACCTGTGGCCTGGTAGCCGTCCATCACCGGCATTTCGCAGTCCATGAAGATGATGTCCCAGTAACCGGGTTGCTCGCGGACCAGTTCCAGAGCCTGCTCGCCATCGTTCACCAGAGTGGCATGGATACCCAGGGATTTGAGAATGCTGTCGATCACCAGCTGATTGACCGGGTTGTCTTCGGCCACGATCACGTTCAGGGCGTTGCCCTTGTCCAGCACGATGGTGGGTTCTTCTGCGGCCTGCTGGGCAAGGTGCTCATCATGGCCGGTGAGCAGGCTGCGCTTGAGGGCCTGGCAGGAGAACGGTGTTTCTATCAACAGCAGGTCTTCAGGCAAATTATCGCTAAGCGGCTTACCGGTGGGGTGCAGCAACACCAGTACCGGGTTACTGAAGTGCTGTCTCAGTCGTTGCACATATTGCGGGTTTTCCATTACCGCATGCTCGGCAATCACAAAGTCCACCGGCCGTGACGGATTGGCCGGATCCAGGGCGCTTTCCACATCGCGGTATTCCAGGGTCTTTGCTCCCCAGCGCGTGAGAATTTGCGACAGGCTGAGCAGTTGGGCCGGGGTGTTCGAAATCAGCAGGGCGCTGCGATTCTTCAGCACCGGTTTGCTCTGCGGTTTTTCCACTTCCACCGGCAGAGACAACCAGAAGGTAGCGCCACGTCCCAGCGAGCTGGAAACGCCGATATCGCCATTGAGCAGTTCGATCAGGCGTTTGCAGATCACCAGCCCGAGACCGGCGCCGGTATGCTTGCCCTTGCCGGACAGTTCGTGGAATGCCTGGAACAGACTGTTCTGTTGCCCTTCATCCAGCCCCACACCGGTATCCACCACTTCGAACATCAGCACGCACAGATTATTTTCGTTTACCGGTTGTTTCACTGTGACATGCAACGAGATATTGCCCCGTTCGGTAAACTTGAAGGCATTGCTGAGCAGATTGGTAATGATCTGCTTGAGACGGATCGGATCGGTCTTGATGCGTTCCGGTACGCGGCTGTCGATATGGATGTACAGCGGTAGCTGTTTCTCGCTGGAGCGCAGGGCAAACAGACGCACACAGTCGTCGACAATGCTTTCCAGTTGCACGCTCTGGTAATCCAGCTCCAGCTTGCCGGATTCGATCTTGGAGTAATCGAGAATGTCATTGATGACGGTGAGCAGGGACTGGGTGGACTGGTAAATGGTGCCTACATACTGTGCCTGCTGCTGGGTCATGGAGGTGCGACGCAGCAGATCGGTCATGCCCATGATGCCATTCATGGGGGTGCGGATTTCATGACTCATGGTGGCCAGGAATTCGCTCTTGGCATGGTTGCGGGCGCCGGCCTTGAAGGCTTCCATTTCCGCAATCGCTTTTTCGCGAATGGAATCGGAATGGGCTTCCTTGAGTCGGCTGATGCGCCGGGCCAGCGCCAGTGATAACAGAATGACTTCCAGGAATACACCGGTCTGTACCAGGTTTTCCGTGAGGCTGGTGCGTGGCAGTACGCCGTATTTGTTCAGCGCCATGGCCGCTACACCGGTGATGAAGCAGGCCCAGGCGACGGTGAAAATACGGGCATCAGGATCGCCGGCACGGGTACGAATCACACCTACCACCAGGATGCTGAAATCCATCACCAGAATGGCGCTGACAGAAATCGGAATCAGGAAATCGCGGCTGGAAAAGGGGGCAGCGAGGAAAAGTAATGTTCCCATGATCACCAGACCTTTCAGCCATACTGCCAGCCGTGGTGCTTTTTCCCGCAGCGACAGAAAGTGCAGGGTAAACAGAGGAGGCAACAGCACGATCAAGGGGAGCAGATAGTGAATGATGTACTGGCTGACAAGCGGGGAGTGTGGCCACAGGTAGCGGTGGGCGTAGCCGTGAAGTACCGCCAGGAACAGGGTGACCACCGCCGACCAGCACACATATAGCAGGTAGACCTTTTCGCGAATGGAGAAGAACAACGACAGGTTATAGAGAATCATCACCAGCATGCCGCCGAAAAAGATTCCCTGAACAATGGTCTGGTTCTGTGCAGAGCGGGCGAACTGTTCGTGGGACAGCAACCGCATCGGTAACTGGATACTGTGAGGGGATGTTACCTTGAGATAAAAAGTGCTGTTCTTGCCGCTGGGCAGAGAGAGCGGAAATGCCGGGGTGGGATAGTTGCCCGGACGCACGGCAAAATCCCGGTCCATGCCTGCCTGGAAATGGCTGATCAGGTTACCGCCGGCATCCAGCTGGTAGACGTCCAGTTCGCCAAGCATGGCGTAATCAACCAGCAGTTCCCAGTCGATGTGTCGTGGGTTCTGGTTACGCACGGCAAATCGAAACCAGCAATGCTGTTTGGTAAATCCAAGATTGGGCATTTCGCCGTGGCTGGATCGCCAGGGCAGAGTCGGGTGTTTCTGCAGGGCATTAATGGTCGGCGACTGTTCCGCAGGGGTACAGAAGTAATCCAGCCCTTGATAGGGGTGTAGTTCTTCCTGCTTTTCGCCAATAATCTGCAGCTCGGGACCGTTGGCCCAGACGGCTGACGTCAGCCCGAGTGAGAGAAAGGCAACAAGCAGAATAAAGGCAGTTTTCGCATCCTTGAGCAACGTTTTTATTCCTGACAGAGGGTGCCGTTTATTTAGGGCCCGGACGAGTGACCATGAGGCTGCCTGCACCGCGTATCCGTGATGCTAGCAGCGTGGGCCGGGGGGCTCAATGCAGGGGGGACATAAGCCATGAGTCAAAGTGTGAACCGTTTTGCCGTAGGGCCGGTGGTAGGGGAGGCCGGGGACACCCATGTGAGAGTGTTCGGCGCGTTGCCGAAGGGGAAGCTGGGAGCCGGGAAGAAATGGCTGTGGGGGCGGATTCGCTGGCGAAGCAAGGGAAGTGCGGACTGGTCACCGGCGAGAGCGTTTCGGCTTAATGGCAACTTTGATGGTTCCGGTGTGGTGATTCTCAATCAGTTGCGGCCCGGCACCTGCTATGAATATCAGGCTGGTTGGGTGGCTACGGAAGATGATGTGGTGCTGGACTGGGATACAGCCGATCAGGGAGAGTTTCTTACCAATCAGCCGGATGCGGATGCCACGCGCTTTTTTTTCGGCTCCTGTTGCTACCGGTTTGTCGGCCTGGATGGTGAAATTCAGGATGATCGGGCAGACAAGATTTTTGCCGAAATGTCCTCCCGGGCAGATACCTCGAAGCCAGATTTTGTCCTTTTCGGTGGAGATCAGGTGTACGCCGATTCCATGTATATGGTCGGTGCCGCGACCACTCGTGAGGATTTTGACGCCCTTTATCGGGAAAGTTTTTCCCAGCCCCATCTGGCGAAGTTGTTGCGCAATACCAACAGCTACATGATCCTTGATGATCACGAGATCGAGAATAACTGGCCGGCCCGGGCCAATGCAGAGCTGTGGACCAGCAAATATCCCGCCGCCATCAAGGCCTATCAGATTTATCAGGCATCCCATTCTCCGGCGGCGCCCCTGAATCAGGCTGGCATCTATCTGGATCGCGATCCGGACCGGTTCTGGTACACCTTCTCGCGGGGGCCGGCGGATTTCTTCGTCATGGATGTGCGCACCGAGCGTGTGCTGAGTCGCTGGCCCTGGCAGCGCCGCATGATCGGGGACATCCAGGAAAAGGCCTTTATCGAGTGGCTGGATCGTGACCCGGACCGCATCAAAGTGCTGGTCACCTCGGTGCTGCTGTTCCCGGAACAGCGACGCCCGTTCCGTGGCAAGGATGCCTGGGAGGGGTTCATGCACCAGCGCCAGCGTCTGCTGGAAGCCATGGGGCGCAGCCGTAGCGACAAGCTGGTGGTGCTGAGCGGGGATGTGCATGCCTCTCTGTATGCCTGCTTGACGTTGAATGGTGGCAAGCAGGTGCATAGCTGGACCTGCTCCGGTTTGTTCTGGCCTACTGCGTTGCGGGCGTTCCGCTGGTATCGCCCTATGATCCGGGTGCCTGGTGTGCTCCACGGTGGCTGGGGTAAACCCCTGGGGCGGGTGGAGGTCCCCGGTGAGGTGTTCAGCGACAATGCTTTCTCCGAAGTGAGTTTCAGTGCTGAGGGTGCCAGCTTCCAGCTGTTCGACCGCCGCCAGCGACCAATCAGCGAGACAAGTCGTCAGATTCGCTGGCGCTGATCCCGGAGCGTTGGCTGGCTATTTTGCAGGAGCGCCGCTTGAGGCGCGAAATGGCACGGTCGCACATGAAAGCCTCGTGCCAGAGGGCTTCGCGCCTCAAGCGGCGTTATTCGCTTCGCTCCCCCTTCGGTCGGGCCAGCCTGCGGCTGTTACTTCGCTACGCTGGGTTCCTACAGCAATAAGCCTTGGCTTGCCGAGGCCAAAAACCAAACCTTGCTATGGCAAATGGCTTACAGAAGATGTAGCAAATCGCGTCTTATGCCGTCTTGGTGGTTTCCCTAAAGTGGATCTCGCAAGGACGCAATCGAACAAGGATGTTCAATTTCGGCCCCGGTACAGCCCGCCCGCCATTCCCCAAGTGGCGGGCGTTCTTTTTTGGCCCTCTTTGATTGCACCCTCCCGAATACGGATAATGCACGGCCCTGAACACGGAGCCGCCCATGTCTGACCAATCCGCAGATCGCGATATTCTCAAAGCCAAACTCAACCAGGAAACCGCCAAGGCCAGCTGGAAAGAGCTGCAGCCGTTCTTTGCCCGTGGCCAGACCGTCTATGTGGCCCCGGAGCTGGATCTGATCGAGGTGGCGCTGGCCTTTTCTGAAGACCAGGCCGACACCCTGGCCCTGTGGCGTGACAAGGGACAGGTGGACAAGGTCACCGATGATCAGGCGGGCCAGTGGTTTGAGAGTGATCAGGCTCTGTGGACCGTGGTGGTAATGCCCTGGGTGCTGGTACAACCGGTGCAGGTGCAGTAACACGCCAGAGGCCCGAGGTAGGGTGCAGTTCGCTCTAGGCTCAGTGCACCCTACACAGCAATAAAGCCTGGTTGTGCACGCTGCTGCTTTTCTGTCATCCCCCTGTCGCGGTTTGCCGATCTAATCACGGCTCCGGACTGGTATTGATCC
Source organism: Alcanivorax sp. (assembly GCF_014762765.1). Classification (GTDB taxonomy): domain Bacteria; phylum Pseudomonadota; class Gammaproteobacteria; order Pseudomonadales; family Alcanivoracaceae; genus Alcanivorax. The sequence goes on along the minus strand of NZ_JABURH010000079.1, from coordinate 21,837 downwards.
GTTCCTCCGGTATAGAGTAATTCAGAGGCCGCTGGCGCCTTGCCGGCGCGCCCGAACGGACGCCGGAGGATTCGATGCAGGATGACGTCGCGCAGCGCCAGGCCTTGTTACAGGCTCAGCTTGAAGCACTGGTTACCGCCCACGTCGGGGTTGAACATCAGTCCCTGTTCCGCAGTTTCATGACGGCTTATTTTGAAATGAGCAGTCAGGCGGCGCTCACCGCCCGTACCCCCGAGCAGCTTTTTCACATCGCCCAGCAACACTGGATGATGGCTTTCCAGCGCCACCCTGAAGAAACCCTGATTCATTTGAAGCCACCCACCCGGCCAGGTGGATTAGCGGCGTTGCGGACGGTGACCGATGACGTGCCGTTTCTTGTGGATTCGATTGCCATGGCAGTGCGTGATGCTGGCACTGCCATTGACTGGACGATTCATCCGGTCATTCAGGTGCTTCGTGATAGCCATGGCCACCTGACACGGGTGGTAGGCGTCGGGGATGGCGAACATCCGGCAGAATCGCTGATCTACATGGAATTCGAGCCGTTGGCCGACGACGAGGCCTACCAGCATCTGCAGGAGCATCTGGAGCAGGTGTTGGGAGAGTTGCGGCTGGTGGTGCAGGATTTCCCGGCCATGCTGGATAACCTGGAGGCAACCCAGCGGAATCTCTCTGCGGATTTCCCTGGCCGGGACCAGGAAGAGCTGAGCGAAGCCAGAGCCTTCATCGACTGGCTTTCCCTGGATCATTTCACCTTCCTGGGCTATGCCCGCTCCCGTGCGGAGCCTGTGGAAGACGGTATAAAGCTTACTCTGGATGATGATGCGGGCCTGGGTCTGGCGCAGCCCGGCAGCCGTTACGCCAACGCAGATGAATTCATCGCCCCCCACGATGAGATGGCCAAGTACATTGCTCATGGTCGTCTGGTGGTGGTGACCAAGGCCAATGCCCGCTCGCCGATCCATCACCCGCACTATATGGATGTGGTTTCGGTAAAACGATTGGCTGATGACGGCACTGTGGAGGGGACGGATCGCTATATCGGTCTGTTTTCTCTGGATGCCTACATTAACCGGCCCCGTGACATCCCGCTGATTCGCCGCAAGGTCAACTATGTTCTGGAGCGCTCCCGGTTGCCTGAGCGTTCCCATTCCGGCAAACATTTGCGCGATATTATCTATCAGCTACCCAGGGATGAGCTGTTTCAGTGCAGTGAGGAAGAGCTTTATCACATCTGCATGGGTATTCGTGCCCTGCGTGATCGCCATCACCTGAGCCTGTTCATGCGCCGCGATCGGTACGGCCGCTTTTATTCCTGCATGGTCTATCTGAGCCGGGAGCGATATTCCCGGGAACTGCGCGACCATGTTACCGCCGAGTTGAAAAAGCTCTGCAACGGCAGCTCGGTGGAGCGCACCGTGGATTTTCTGCGTGAAGGGCTTGCGCGGATCCACTGTATTATCCGTATCCCCCAGGGCACTCACCTGGCCATGTCCCAGGCCCAGGTGGAGGAACGGCTGTTGGCGGTGACTCGTACATGGGCGGACCAGCTTCGAGATATTCTCAAGGGGGATGGGGAAGAAGGTGCCGCGTTGACCCTCCGCTATGGGGATGCGTTTCCGGTGGGTTATCAGGAAAGTACCCGGCCTATGGAAGCGGCGGCGGATATTCAGTACCTGGCGCAATTGCATCAAGATCAGCCGGTGCTGCCCTCTCTGTCGATCAACAGTCAGGATGGTGCTGCCTGCCCCACCAGTTTGCGTCTTTATAGTCAGAAAAAGCCCATCGCACTGTCGGAAGTTTTGCCGGCACTGGAGAATTTTGGCCTGCGAGTCGTCAGGCAGGAGCCCACCCAGGTTATGCCCCGGGATGGCGAGGCCCAGTGGATTCAGGTATTTGATGTGCAGGTGCATGGCGACTGCGCCCTGGGGCCGGTCCAGCAGAAGCGCTTTTTTGAAGAGGCGTTCCTGGAATGCTGGCACGGTCACACGGAAAACGACGGCCTTAACCGGTTGGTATTGTTGGCCGGTCTCAATTCCCGGCAGATCGTCTGTCTGCGGACGCTGACCAAGTACCTGGTACAGACCGGCTTGCCGTATTCGCAGAACTATATGGAACAGTTGCTGGCGGATCATGCCAGCATCGCCCGTTCCCTGGTGCAGCTGTTTGAAACCCGCTTTGATCCCGGCGTCAGCGACGAGCGCCGGAAAAACGAGGGTATCAAGCTGGCCCAGACTCTGGATCATCAACTGGACCAGGTGGCCTCGCTGGATGCGGACCGGGTACTGCGCGCCTTCCTCAGTGTAGTGCGGGCAGGGTTGCGCACCAATTTCTACCAGCCAGATGCAGCCGGCCACGACAAATCCTATGTAAGCCTGAAACTGGATCCGAGTCAGATATCGGAGCTGCCGCCGCCGCTGCCCATGTATGAAACCTTCGTCTATTCACCCCAGATGGAGGGTATTCACCTTCGCGGTGGTCCTGTGGCCAGAGGCGGGCTGCGATGGTCTGATCGGCGCGAGGATTTTCGTACCGAGGTGTTGGGCCTGGTGAAAGCGCAGATGGTGAAGAACGCCATTATCGTGCCTGTGGGCGCCAAAGGCGGTTTTGTGCTCAAACGGGGCAGCCCGGCGGACCGGGACGCCTGGCAGCAGTTGGGTGTCACCTGCTACAAGGAATTTATCCGCGGGCTGCTGGATATCACTGATAACCGGGTCGCTGATCAGGTGGTGCCGCCAGCCTCCGTGGTCCGCCATGATGGCGATGATCCCTATCTGGTGGTGGCTGCTGACAAGGGCACCGCTACCTTTTCTGATATCGCCAATGGCCTGGCCGAGGAATACGGTTTCTGGCTGGGTGATGCCTTTGCCTCCGGCGGCAGTGCCGGCTACGACCACAAGAAGATGGGTATTACTGCCCGCGGTGCCTGGGAGAGCGTCAAGCGTCACTTCCGGGAAGCGGGCAAGGATATCCAGACCACGCCCTTTACGGTGGTGGGCATCGGCGATATGGGCGGCGATGTGTTCGGCAACGGCATGCTGCTGTCCGAACAGATCAAGCTGGTGGCGGCCTTCAACCACATGCATATCTTCATTGATCCAGACCCGGACCCGGAGACTACCTTTGCCGAACGTCAGCGGCTATTCAACACCCGTGGTACCACCTGGGAAGATTTTGATGCGTCGCTGATTTCCGATGGCGGCGGGGTCTGGCCGCGCAGTGCCAAAAGCATCACTCTCAGTCCGCAGGCTTGCGACGCTCTGGGTATTGAGCAACGCACCCTGACACCGGCGGAGTTAATCACCGCCATCCTCAAGGCGCCGGTGGAGCTACTCTGGAACGGGGGGATCGGCACCTACGTAAAAGGTAACAACGAAAGTCCGGCACAGGTGGGCGACCGGGCGAATGATGCAATCCGTATCAATGGTCGAGACCTGCGCTGTCAGGTGGTGGGCGAGGGCGGCAACCTGGGGCTGACCCAGCTGGGCCGCATCGAGTACGCGCTGAACGGCGGCTGTATCAACACCGATGCCATCGACAATTCCGGTGGCGTTCACAGCTCCGACCGGGAAGTGAACATCAAGATTCCTCTCAATCAGCGGCTGCGTGATGGTCGCCTGGATCGTGATACCCGTGACCCGCTTCTGGAGCGGATGACCGATGACGTGGCAACGGCCGTGCTGCGTGACAACTATGTGCAATGCCTGGCTCTGAGCCTGCTGGAATTCAATGCCGCCAGCCGTCTCGATGAACACGCCAACCACCTGCGCACCCTGGAGCGCCAGGGCTCGCTCACACGGTCGGTGGAATACCTGCCCGATGATGAAGGGCTCAGCGAGCGGCGCACCCGTGGTAAGGGGTTGACCCGGCCGGAACTGTCGGTGTTGTTGTCCTACACCAAAAACGCCCTGTTCGATGCCATACTGGCTACGGATGTGCCGGACGATCCGTTCTTCGATCAGGACGTCCTCAACTACTTCCCAAAAGAGTTGGTGGAATCCTTCCGCGAGGATCTATTGGCGCATGGTTTGCGCAGGGAGCTGATTGCCACGGTGCTCTCCAACGCGGTGGTCAATCGCATGGGCTTTTCCTTTGTTCACCGTTATGCCGATGAGCATGGTCTGTCCTTGCACCGTATCGTCAAGGCCTACGCCATGGCTCACGCGGTATTCGATGGGGACCTTTACTGGGCGCCGGTGGATGGCCTGGATGGCAAGGTGGACAGCCAGGTACAACTGCGCCTCTATGGTCGTGTCATTGGCCTGATGAAACACGTCACCACCTGGCTGATTCATTACAAGTGGGGCCGTCGCCCGGTGGCGGAAGCGGTCAACCGTTATCGCAAGTCCATCGGCGAACTGGAAGCCATGCTACCGGATATCCTGCCGGGCAGTTACCGGCAGGAGTGGGATCAGGCCGTGGCCGGTATGGGCGACGATGGTGTGCCTGAAAAAGAGGCGCGACTGCTGGCCAACACCATGGTGCTGGGCAGTGCGCCAGATGTGATCGAGCTGGCCTCCCTGGCCCAGGTGCCGCTGAAACTGGCGGCGGAGGTCTATTTTCTGGTGGGGGATCGTTTGCAGATCCTCTGGCTGCTGTCCTCCATCATCGACTTGAGCGTGCAGGGCCGCTGGCAGGCCCTGGCGCGGGCCAACCTGCGCGAAGACACCTACCGCCTGCATCGCCAGGTAGCCGCCAAGGTACTGGAACAGGAGGGAGACAATGCCGCAGCTCGCTTTGCCGCCTGGGAAGGAAAATCCAGCCGCAAAGTTGCCTTCGGCATTCACCGCCTGCAAACCCTGCAGGCCGACAGCCCCCATGACTTCATGACCCTGGCGGTGGGGGTGCGGGAGTTGCGCAAGCTGCGGAGTTTGTAAGCGCCACCAGCCTTCGTTGGAGCTATGCTCCCATGGCGTAGGAATGCCCGCTTCGTCAAAGGCTGCCAGTAAGTCGCCGTCATTCGCCTTGCGGGCAAGGTTGCAACGGCCTCCCTGGATAAGGTTAGGTAAAAAGTATTGAGTCCGGGCTTTTCTCGATATACTGTACAAAAAGACAGTATTCGACGGGAGCCAATATGCCTGCTGTGAACCGGGGTACCCTCAGCCAGATACCGGGACGCTTTGCCGTCAGCCATAGTGATATGGATGACGCGCCGGTGAACCGGCCCACTCGCTATCACCGTGAACAGGCGAAAAGCCTGATCATGACCAATCGCAGCCCGGATCTGCCCTTTGAACAGAGCATCAACCCCTACCGGGGTTGCGAGCATGGCTGCATCTACTGCTATGCCCGCCCCAATCATGCCTATGTGGACCTGTCGCCGGGGCAGGATTTCGAGAGTGAAATCTTCTGCAAGGACAATGCGGCGGAGGTGTTGCGTGACAGCTTACGCAAGCCGGGCTATCGCTGCCGCCCCATCGTGCTGGGTACGGTGACCGACCCCTACCAACCCGTTGAAAAAGAGCGGCGAATCACCCGCGAATTGCTGCAGGTGCTGGTGGATTGCCAGCATCCTTTCAGCCTTATTACCAAGAGCACCCTGGTGTTACGGGATCTGGACCTGATCGCACCCATGGCACGCCGGGGCAGGGCTTCGGTGGCCGTGTCCGTGACCACGCTGGACAACCGCCTCAAGGGTCAGCTGGAGCCCAGAGCCAGTGGCGGCCGCGAGCGGATCAAGGTGATTCGTGAATTGAGCCGGGCCGGGGTGCCAGTGACGGTGCTGGTGGCACCGGTGATTCCCTTTATCAATGATCACGAGCTGGAAGATATTGTCGATCAGGTAACCCAGGCGGGGGCTCAGCAGGCAGGTTATGTGGTACTGCGCCTGCCCCACGAAGTAGGGCCGTTATGGGAGGAATGGCTCCATGAGCATTACCCGGAGCGGGCGGAGAAGGTGATGTCGGTGATGCGGGATCTTCATGGCGGAGCCGTCTATGACAGCCGCTGGCACCAGCGCCAGAGCGGGCAGGGAGCCTGGGCGCATCTGTTGCGCCAGAGATTTGCTTCCGCCTGCAAAGGAGCCGGGTTGCTTGCCCGTGAAGAGCAATCTCTGGATACCGGCGGTTTTGTGCCGCCAGGCCCCCATGGTCAGCTCAACCTCTGGGGCGTGGCAGAAGGCATAACCTGAAGCGGTGGCGCTGTTGGAGCTTTGCTCGTAAAGCGAAGATTCCAGTGAAAACCAGGGCCCTAAAGAGGCGGAGGGAAAGCGTACTCCATTTAAGTGACCAACGGTTATTTACAGGTGTGTGGTTTTTCTCTAAATTAGTGACCAGTGGTTACTTAATGGAGAGAAGGTATGCAAGCAGTGGTTATCACTGGCGCCAGCGCCGGTATCGGTAAGGAATTTGCCAGGCAACTGGCGGCAGAAGGGAAGAGCCTGGTACTGGTTGCCCGGCGACTGGATCGGCTGGAAACACTCGCGGCCGAGTTACGTGAAAGGCACGGTATTGAGGTTGCATGTATCGCTTCGGATCTGGCCCAGCCACACGCCCCTGCTGAATTGGCCCAGGCTCTTGAGGAGCAACAGATTGCGGTGACCGGCCTGATCAACAACGCGGGCTTCGGTGATCGAGGTCAGTTTGCTGACCTGGATCTGCAGCGCCAGCTGGATATGGTACAGGTGAATGTGACGGCTCTTGTGGATCTGACCTGGCGTCTGCTCCCGGCGCTCAAGCAGGCTCAGGATGCGTTTGTGATCAATGTGGCGTCCACGGCGGCTTTCCAGGCTGGCCCGAACATGACCATCTACTACGCGACCAAGGCGTTTGTCCTGTCATTCTCGGAAGGTCTGCACGAGGAGCTTAAAGGAAGCGGTGTGGCGGTGAGTGCCCTGTGCCCCGGCGCCACCGACTCCGAGTTCGCAACCGAAGCACACATGACCGACACCCTGTTGTTCAAGGCAGGAACCATGACCACCGAAGCGGTGGTGAAGAAATCTCTATTGGCGCGCCGTCGCGCCATTGTGATCCCCGGCCTGAAAAACCTGCTGCTGGTGTGGATGGGCAAGTTCTCGCCCCGTATGATTACCCGCCGACTGGCAGGCATGCTGCAGGCGTAACCTGCGCTGGCAGATTTCTGGCGTAGGGTGCACTGAGTCTGAGGTGAACTGCACCAATACCGTTAAGTTGATAATTGAGAATGGATAATTGATAACGACGCGATCAAACGCCTGCCTGATTGGAAAACTCAGAAGCCGCGTTCAAAATGCAAGTGCGGCATCTGGGCTTTGATAATAAAGGCACTATCCCGCACGTTATCAATTCTCAATTATTCATTATCAATTTTTCTGGTGCAGTTCTGAACCCTACGTTCAGCGCCCCTGCAGGTTCCGACTGGATACTAATGTCGGCGGAAAATCATGCTTGCATAATGAGCGATCTGGCACTGACTCCTGATCCAATCAGAGGTTCCCTATGGCCGAATGTGTTTTTCAGCGCGCCCGCTCACCGGAGCAGAAGGCGGAACGGCGCGCCCAGATTCTTGCGGCGGCGGCAACCTTCTTTGAGCAGGAGCGTTTTGAAGCCATCAGCCTTGCCTCCATTGCTCGTAGGGCCGGCGTCACCAAGGCAGCGTTGTATCGTTACTTCCCCTCCAAGGAAGCACTGTTTCTTGGTTTGTACCTTGATGAACTGGAGCGGGTAAGCCATGCGCGAGTGGATGACAGTTTGCCGCTATGGCAGGCCTTGTCAGAGATGTTGGTGGCGCGCCCATTGTTTTGCCGGCTCACCGCGATCCTGCATTCGGTGCTGGAACAGAATCTGGATGAAACAGCGGCCCTTGAGTTCAAACAGTCCCTGCTATCGCATTTCGCTAATTTGGCTCAGCGTCTTCAGCAGGCCTATGGCCTGTCCAACGACAAGGCGGCCACTTATCTGATGCAGGTACAGCAAACCCTGATCGGCTGCTGGGCCGTCAGTCACCCGGCACCGGTGGTAGAGAAGGTGCTCAATGCACCTGGACTGGATCTTTTTCGGGTAGATTTCAAAACGGCATTGCAGGCCCAGCTCAAGGCGTTGGAGATGGCGCTGTGATGAACCTGCTATGGAATCGGGCCAACCAACCTTCGGCGTTGTTGGTGTTGGCCCATGGTGCCGGAGCCCCCATGGACAGCGACTTCATGAACGCCATGGCTGAGGCCCTGGCCGACCAGGGTGTGTCTGTGGTCCGGTTCGAGTTTCCCTATATGGCGCGCCGACGTCAGGAGCAACGCAAGTTCCCTCCCAATCGCGCTCCGCAGTTGCTGGCGCATTTCAGGGAAGTGCTGGCAGCGTTGCGCAACGACAACCTGCCGGTTTGGATCGGTGGCAAGTCCATGGGCGGTCGTATGGCGTCCCTGTTGGCAGCGGAAGAGGATTGCCCCTCTATTTGCGGCGTGGTGGCGTTGGGGTATCCGTTTCATCCCCCGGGCAAACCCGAGAAAACCCGTACGGACCATCTGCCGACCCTGACGCTCCCCATGCTGATTTGCCAGGGTGAACGTGACCCCTTCGGCAAGCCGCAGGAGGTGGCCGGTTATGGTTTGCCGCCAGCCATCCATTTACACTGGCTGCCCCATGGAGATCATGATTTTCGACCACTGAAACGTAGTGGTCTTGAGCAGACAGATCTGATTGGGGACGCTGCTGTCAGGGCGGCATTATTTATCAGGGAAAAAACAACGGCACAATGAAGTGCCGGTAGGGAAGGGAGTGACATGGAAGCCTGTAATTATCACCTGAAGAAACCAGGGAGTTGGCATTGCACGGGGTGCAGCAAGCGGTTCTGTGGCCAGTGTGTTCCCGGTGGGGAAGAGAATTTTCGGCCGGGCCTGCCCCGCTGTGCATTATGCAGTGAGCGCCTTGACTGGCAGGGTGACGGTGAGCCCGGAACACCCTTTTGGCAACGCTCTGGGGAGATTCTCAAGTATCCCCTGAAGCCTCCGGCATTATGGTTGATGCTGGTGTTGGGGGTGGCCAGCATACTGCCTGGAGGTTTGCTCACTGGCTTGTTGCTCCTGTTTCTGGCGCTCACGTTATTTGTTTACTCCCTGGTGGTGATTGCGGAAGTGGCCAGAGATGACTGGACGCCACCATCTCCCATGGAGGTGATGTCCGAGGGAGGCTTGCTGGTCAAGCAGATTGCCCTGTTGGCCACACTGTTTGCTGTTCCTTTGTTGTTGGCGGGAACGTCCATGGTTCTGGCCATGGGGCTGCTGGCTCTGGCTGCGCTGGTACTGCCGGCAGCGGTGATGATCCTGGCGGTAAGCCGCTCGCTGCGTATGGCATTGAACCCGTTACGTTGGCTGCAGTTGGTGGTCACTGTCGGGGTCTCTTACCTGCTGTTGTGGTTTGCGGTGATGGCGGTGACAGCGGCGCCATCGCTACTGCAGAGTCAGAGTGACTTCCAGGTGCTGGTGTTTCTGGGGACCGCCTTTTCTGCTTATACAACGATTGTAGCCTCTGCCATGATGGGGGCCATGCTCAATGAAAAGGCCCGTCAATTGGGGCTGGCAGAGGATGAACCCCGGGGCCGTTCCCTGGCCTCTGATGATTATGATGTGGCGGAAGCGCTGGGCTCTGCCCATATCTATGCCCAGGAAGGGCGCTATGCCGATGCCTTGGGCGTGGTAAACCGTGGCCTCACTGCAGCGCCCATGCACCAGGAATTGAACTGGCGTCGATTGCGGCTGCTGGGTTTACTGGAAAAGGACAAGCCCTGGCGGGAGCATCTTGTCCGTTTTCTCCGGCAGCAATTTGCCAATGGCAATGAGGGTTCTGCTGTGCAGATATGGCTGGAAGCCCAGCAGCAACAACCCGGATTCCGCTTTGAGGAGGAAGGCAGCCTGTCCTTGTCGTTGGCCCAGGCGCTCTACGATAGGGGGCGTTTGAAAGAAGCTCAGCATGTGCTGGTAAACCTGCATCAACGAGCGCCAGGGTTCCCGTCGTTGGGTACGGCTTATGTGTTGTTGGCCCGCCTTTACATGGAGCAGCATGGGGACCTGATGCGGGCCGGCAAGTTGCTTGCCTTCGTGGAAAAACATTTCCCCGATCAGTTTCAGAGCCAGGAATCCATTGAAGCCCGGCAAGTATTTCAACGTCTTAAAGCCGCTGGCTGAGCCGTTCCAGGCGAGGGTGTTGCCACTGTTTCTTTTGCAGATCCTGCACTATCTCGCGTACCAGTTTGCTGCGCTGCTGACGCCAGGCCAACTCGGCCAGCAGCAGTTGGTAGGCGGGGGGCAGGGCGCGGATATCGCCGCCCAGAAATTCGTATTCCTGCCATAATGTGCTGACCAGGGCATCGCTGTCCTGGCGTTCGCTCAAGGTTTTAATTGCCTCTTTCATGGCCGCATCCAGCTGTTTGCGGCGCACACCCATCTGCAGGAAGAACAGCCACAAGGGACGGCTTTTAGGGTGGTTGGCAAGCCATTGGCGGCAGCGGGACTGGGCATCATCAAAGCGTAGTTGTTCGGCCAGTTGCTGACAGATTGCAGGCACCTGGGTGTCGTACCCGTCTGCATCCTGTTGGTCGTCTTTCTGTCGGGTCGGTTGCCCGGTAAACGGAAGCAGGAAAGCCAGGGCAAGCCCGGTCAACAGGCCGCCGGCATGGGCCATATAGGCGACGTTGGAGTTCATGGTCGCCGCCTGTATCAGTTCCCAGCCCAGCCACACGGGAAACAGCACCAGTGCCGGAGCCCGGAAGCTACCAAAGAAAAAGCCAAGAGAGTAAAAAAACTCCAGCTTTCGCAGTCGGAAGGTGCCAGCAAACAGCCCCATCAGGCCGGAAATGGCGCCGGATGCCCCTACCAGGGGAATGCCGCTGTCTGGAGCGGATGCGATAAACAGCAGGCCGGCGCCTATGCCGCAAAGCAGGTAAGCGGGCAGGAAACGGCGGGCGCCCCAATGGCGCTCCATGGCAATGCCGAACATGATCAGGAACAGCATGTTGCCCAGCAGGTGAAACCAGTCACCGTGCATGAACTGGGAACTGAGCAGGGTGAGCAGACTCGGGTCATTGGGAATCAGCCCCCAGCGAATAGTGGATTGCTGATTCAGCCAGACTTCCAGATCGCTGCGCAGCTGGCGCCACTGGTTCGCGGGAGGATGCTGTTGCCAGTGTCGGTGAACATGCTGGGTAAAGGCCTGATCGTACCAACCGTAGGCCATCATGAAATCTGGGCCCTTGTCGTTCATGGCCACCGCGTCAGCATAGGTCCTGCTGTCCTGATGTGATAGCCACTGCAGCAGCAGGTCCGCTTCATACCCGGCCAGCAGATCGGCCTGCTCCGGTGTCAGCGGTTCGTCACGCTGCAGATCCTGGTGGGTGGTCCAGGCATAAACGACAATGTTGACCAGAATCAGCAATATGCAGATCCAGGGCGTAGTGCGGCGCGCTGCCTTGGCGCCGACGGGTACGATAAGCATGTGGTTCCCCCTTTCCCGGCAACTAGTGTAGCGCCATCTTTGCAAGCGGGGGAGAGCTGTCAGAGCCCAGCCTGTGGGTTCAGAACGAAAGAAGCCGCGCCCAAACGCCCGGACACGGCCCCATACATGACGTGAAAACGGCTCAAGCTCGCGAACCGTTAACTGCCTTTAGCAGGTTTTTCGCTGATCCACAGATTGATGGTGCCTTCCACCACCACCGTGCCGTCGTCGCGCATCGCCTTGACGGTAACGGGCAGGTTGCCAGGTTTCCAGTCTTCCGGATTGGCTTCGGCGGTGGCAGTAATATCGCTGGTGGCCTTGGCGGTGTAGTTCACATCCATGCCTTTGGGAATCCAGCGCAGGTGTTTGGGCACGGAGGATTCCGCCATGGCGCCCATGGCGCATTCCAGGGCGTTGCAGATGGCGATCACGTGCACTGTCTGGATGTGGTTTTCCACGCTTTTACGTTTCTTGAACTTTACCTCACAAAAATTGGGGCGAAGTTCGCTGATGATCGGGGTAATAGTGGCGAAGTAGGGGGCTTTGCGGCTGAACACCATGGAAAACAGCTTGCGGCCGGCGGGCAGCTTCAGGGCTTTTTCGTACATGTTCAGAAGGTAGTTGTCGCTCATGGCAGGACTCCTGTGCAAGATGCGCCCATTTTCCATAGCCGCCATGGCGACGCAATGGGTTTGGGGCGCGAGTGGGGCGCGCAACTGCTACCATGGCGTCAAAATCGGAGCGTCTTGATAGGGAGACAGATGTGAAGGTGTTACAGGCCTGGAAAAGCAGTAGCTGGAAAGTGAAAACCCTGATTATTCTGGCCAGCCTTTATCTGCTTTATGTGTTGCTGGGCTTTTTTCTGGCGCCGGGGCTGGTGAGGGATAACGCTCGCCAGGCACTGGCTGACCTTACCGGCCGGCAAGTCACCATTGATGAGGTGAAGATCAACCCCCTGGTGCTTAGCGCCACGGTAAACGGGTTTTCCATCCAGGACGATCAGACCGAGGTGCTGCTCGGATTCAATCAGCTGTATGTGAATTTCCAGTTGTCTTCCCTGTTCCGCTGGAGCTGGCATTTTGATGAAGTCATGCTCGATGCCTTGACGGTGCGTGCCCAGCGCAATCCCGGTAATACCTTCAGCTTTGATGATGTGCTGACACATATCCAGGAACAGCTTGCCCAGACGCCGGAAGAGGACGCCCCGGAGCCGGAGCAAAAAGAGCCTGGCTTGCCGGCCATTTCCATTGCCAACCTCAGCCTTACCGGAGGGGATCTGCGTTTTACCGAGGCCACCGGTGACGAGCCGGAGAAACTGGTGCTGCCGCTGGCCTTCACGGTGAGCAATTTTTCTACCAAGGGTAAAGGCGAAAACAGCAATGACTACGCGATCCGTCTGGAGGGGCCGGACGGTGGCGTGCTGGATTGGCAGGGCCATTTTGAGTTCGCCCCCTTCATCGCCCTCGGCCATTTGGATGTGGAAAAGGTAGACCTTGTGTCGCTGGCGAAGCTGCTCAAGAACGAAGTCCGCTTTACCGTGCCGTCCGGCGAACTGGATGTGGAAACCGCCTATCATTTTGTTGCGCAGCCGCAACCCAAGGTAGTACTCAGCAATGGTCAGGTGATATTGCGACAGCTTCAGCTGCTCAAGCCCGGTGAAGATGCTCCCAGCGTGTCATTGCCGACAGTGCGTGTTGAAGGCGTGGCGCTGGATTCCCTGGCTCAGGAAGTGAAAATCCCCAAGGTGACCGTCACTGAGCCCGCTCTTGGCGCGGTGCTGGATGAACAGGGCATCGACCTGGCAACGCTATTTCTGCCGGCGGATCGGCAAGCCGCTGAAGAACGGGTGGAAGAGGTAAAGGAAAAAGCCGAGCAGGCGGCCCAGAAGGTGCAGGAAGGCAAGGCTGACTGGATCGTGCGCCTGGATACCCTGCAAGTGGACGGCAGTGGACTGCGCTTTACCGACCGCACCCTGCAACCCGCGCAGACCCTGACCCTTTCGGACGGTCAACTGACCCTGAAAAACCTGATCATCGGTGAGCCTGCTACCTTTACCTGGGAAGGCAGCAGCAAGATCCAGCAGAACGGTACCCTGGAACATTCTGGTGAGGGCAATCTTACGCCTTTCAGTATTGATGCCCAGGCTGGGCTTAAAGGATTGCCGCTGGCTCCCTTGTCGCCCTGGTTGGAACGTGAGGCCCCGTTGGCACTGGCCAGCGGCGTGCTGTCGTTGGAAAGCAGGGCCAGTGTGAAAGGCGAAAATGCGGATGTGACGGTCAGCGCCAATGCATCTCTGGAAAATTTCAGTCTGCTGGAGAACGGTGAATCCCTGCTCAAGATCAATCAAGGCAGCGTTACGGACTTGTCACTGACCACCGCTGAGCAAACTGTGCGTATCGGCGAAGTGGGGCTGACGGGTATGGATCTGGCCAACCGGGTGGATGCCCAGGGCCGGGATGTGGCGACGCGTATTCAGGCGGGTATGCCTTCCGGGAAAACAGGGGAACGCCGCGGCGCCAGTGAGCAGGGGCAGAGTGAACCCTGGCAGGTGACGGTGGATCGTGTGCGCCTGGTGGGTAGCCAGATCCGCCATGAAGATCTGTCGCTCAGCCCGAATTTCCGGATAGGGCTTTACCAGCTTTCCGGTAATCTGCGAAACCTCGATACTCGACCGGGTCGGCGGGCCACCATCGATCTCAATGCTCAGGTAGATCGCTATGCGCCGCTGAGTATCGAAGGGTCGTTGACACCGGAGCCGCTCTTCACGGACCTGAAAGTCTCCCTGAAGAACTATGAGATGACCGGACTGACTCCCTACACAGGCCAGTACCTTGGCTACAAGGTGGAAAAAGGCCAGCTTGGCGTGACCACGGGAGTATCCATTGAGAAAAACCAGCTCAGTAGTGACACGGATATTCTTGCCAATGAATTTTATCTCGGCGAAAAGGTACCCAGCGAGCAGGCAGTGAAGGCGCCAGTCAAACTGGGGCTTTCGGTGCTGCGTAACCGGTCCGGTGAAATTACCCTGCCGGTTAGTATGGCCGGCAATCTGGATGATCCGAGTTTTAGTGTGGGCGGCATGGTGCTCAAGGTATTGAGCAATATTGTGGTGAAAGCGGCCACTGCACCGTTTTCCGTGCTGTCAGCGCTGGCCGGCGGTAAAAATCTGGAGAACATCGCGTTTTCGCCGGGGGAGGCAGACATTCAACCGGACACCGCTTCAGCTCTGGATGCGCTTGCCAAGGTGCTCAATGAGCGACCGCAGTTGCGGGTGGGGTTGATCGGCACCACCAATGAGGTGGATCGCACCGCTCTGGCAGCGCAGGCCATCGGGCGTGATGTGGCAGATGACGATTGGTTGGGCATCGATAACGCCTTGCTGGAGAAGAAGTGGCGCCGCAAATTGATCCGTCGCTATGAGTCCAGCACTGACCGGGACGTGGAAAGCCTGGTAAGTAACCCGCTTCCCGAAGACGATGAACAGCGTGAAACGGTACTGGCCAGAGCCGCCTGGGAGTCCATGCTGGCAACCGGCGCCAAGGGACTGGACCGGGCACAGCTTACCGAGCTGGCACGTCTGCGTGGTGAAAATGCCAAAGCGGAGCTGGTCCAGACGCTGGGTATTGAACAAAATCGGGTGTTCCTGAACGAAACCAACGTCGATGGCAATGTGGCTGGCCTGACCCTGACCCTGGAAAAGTAAGTGTGGCATTAATCTGGAAAACCGAGCTGCAGGGGGTGCATTACGAAGTGCGCCGTGCTGGCCGAACCCTGCGGCTCTATGCCAATGGCGTGCAACACTCCGAGTTTCACCCCAAGCGTTTGCTCACTGGCAGTGTCTGGGATCTGCTCTGGCTGCCGGCACTGTTGCATGAACCTTCCAGGTTTCGCCGGGTGCTGGTATTGGGGCTTGGCGGTGGTTCGCTGATTCCCCCCATTCGCCAGCTGCTGAACCCGGATGTTCTGGTTGCTGTGGAACTGGACCCTGCCCATTTGCAAGTGGCGCGGGAGGTTTTCGGTATGGAGGCCTTCGGCGTAGAGACCCATGAGGGCGATGCCCAGGCCTGGTTGCGAGCCTATCAGGGAGCACCGTTCGACCTGATTATCGAAGATCTGTTTGCCCCCAGTAATGAGCAGGTCAGCCGGGCGGTGGCGGCCGACAAACCGTGGCTGAATTGCCTGTCGGATAACCTGGCAGTCAGCGGTACCCTGGTGATGAATTTTGGCGACTGGAAGGAATACCGGGAAAGCCCGGCGGCCGCGGATGAGGCGATGACCGGCTATGCCAGCCGTTTCCGGTTGTCATGTAGTGATTGCCACAACGCGATCATTGCCTTTACCCGGGAACCGGCCCGCAGTATCCATCTACGCAGAAGGGTAGAGGCCACCGCCGCTCTCGCCACCCGCGACGCCCGGGCCCGGCTGGATTACCACATCCGGCAGCTGGATTGAGACTGGCGCGGCCGGGCAAAGACAATTTTTCACCACAGAGCACACAGAGTTCCCTGAGAAAAGCATGCTTGCCGGGCGGCCTCGGCCCTCAACGAAGCCGCTTGCTGTAGGAGCGTGCTTGCACGCGAACGGCTCGGCTGCAAGCAGCCTCCTACAGAAAGACCATGACCTCAGCCTGCGCAGTGACAAGTGTTGCTCAGTGAACCCTGTGCCCTCTGTGGTTAATCGATTTTCCTGTCATCAATCCAGCATCGACACCGAATACAGATTCTGGCTTTCTTCTTCGGTGAGCAGTTGTGAGGTGCGTGCCTGATTGTCATGCAACCCTACAAACAGAGCCCGATAGGTGAGTACGGCCTGCACATAATCCCGGGTTTCCCGGAAGGGAATGGATTCAATCCAGATATCGGCGGGCACGGCCTCGTCTTCTTTCCCCAGCCAGTTATTCACCCGGTGCGGGCCAGCGTTGTAGGCGGCCAGGGCCAATACCCGGTTACCCTTGAACTCATCCAGCAGCTCCGCCAGGTAGCGGCTGCCGAGCTGGATATTCAACTCAGCGTTTTGCAGGGTGTTGGTGGTGGGGCGGCCCAGGTTGGCATCCTTGGCAACCTTGCGGGCGGTGCCCGGCATCAGTTGCATCAGCCCCATGGCGCCAACAGGTGAACGGGCCTGGGGATTGAAGGCACTTTCTCGCCGGGCTACGGCCATTGCCAGCCATGGGTCCAGATCATGCCTTTCGGCTTGCTGTTCAAATTCGCTCTGATAGGCCGGCGGGAAACGCCAGGCGAGTACATCCCAAGCCTTGGCCTGGATAGATGCCTGTACTGCCAGGTCGTACCAGTGTTGCTCCAGCGCATGCTGGGCAAGCTGGCGGACGTTGGCATCATCGTTGTGCCACATCAGCCACAGCCATTCCTGACGGGCCGCGTAATCCTCGTTCAGCTCGCGCAGCAGGCGTACACGGGTGATGGCCGGCGGAGGAGTGAAATCCGCTGACGGTTTCACCTGGGCGTTGGAGAAATGGTAGGGCTCGCCCAGGCGGTCGGCGGCCATAAAGGCAAAAAAGTTTCTGTGTCTGGAGGCTTGCCGGTAGAGGGCACGGGCCTGGTCAGGCTGGTCCAGTTCTTCCAGTGCCCGGGCGCGCCAGTAGAGCCAGCGGGAGTCCTGTTGCTCGCTATCAGGTAAACGGGTGATCCACAGTTCCGCGTTGTTCCAGTCCTGTTCAATGATGGTGCGGCGGGCACGTTGGTCCAGCAGCTCTGCATCCGGATTGGCCGCCAGCCAGTTGTCCAGCCATTGGC
Source organism: Alcanivorax sp. (assembly GCF_014762765.1). Classification (GTDB taxonomy): domain Bacteria; phylum Pseudomonadota; class Gammaproteobacteria; order Pseudomonadales; family Alcanivoracaceae; genus Alcanivorax. The sequence goes on along the minus strand of NZ_JABURH010000079.1, from coordinate 4,682 downwards.
GGTTTTCTTCGGTGCCACGAATGGTGGAATACCAGGCGATGCGCCGGCCAGCATCTTGCCGCATGGCCTCATCGCGAAGGCCTTGACGACGACTGTGATCATCGAACCATTGCCGTGCCTCAACGGTGTCCTTGTAAGCCCAGCGATGTATAGCGGCGGCCAGCAGTTGTTGACGCTGTTCCGGTTTGATGTTGGTGGGCAGCTTGTCCACCTTGTCGGGATGACGATAAAGGGTTTCCAGCCAGTCGCTGGCGGTTTCGTACTCTGTATTCTTGAGTTTCTTGCCCAGGTATCGAACCAGGCCATGGCTGTTGGCCTTGAAGGCCAGCAGCTGTCTTCCCCAGATTGCGGCATCGTCAATAACACCACGTGCCTGGGCCTGATCAAACAGCGGATCACACTGATTGGGGCGTGACTGGCCGCTGGCCCAGATGTCGGCAGCGGCTTGCAGGGCACTGTCGTCACCTTTGGCCAATTTGGCCTGGTAGTAATAACACTGGCGCGCGATGGCAGAGGGCTCGTTGCTGTTGACGGCCAGCAGGGCGTCCCATTTTTCCGCCTTGCCATAAGCCACGTTGGCTAACTGGCGAATGTCGTTTGGCAGCGGAGAATCGGGATAGCGCCGGGCATAGTCGTTTATCTTTTCAGGGGCCAGATCTGGCAGGGCCGCCCGCAGCCGGTGAAAATCCAGATAGGCTTGCAGGGGGTGATCATCGCCCAGCTGTTTTTCCAGTCGGGTCAGGGTATTCCAGTCATCATTGCGTGCTGCGTCCAGTGCCTGGCGGAAGACGCCGCTATCCGTAGCGGCGACCACCAACGAAGAAAACAGACAACAGCTAAATAGTACTACAGCGCGAATGCAGGGTGCAGCGCTAACCATTTGAGCCTCCACATCGTCGGGTCAATCCCATGATTCTACCGGTGTGGCTTGTTCTTTGGCGTGGTGAATGTGTAAAACTTGAAAGCTAATGCCAAAGGATGAGAGCGGGTTACAACTGACATGAAAAGGCGTGCTGCTCTATACTGCGCCGCACTTTACTCCGCCGGTTCGAGCTTGCTGCTATGGAAAATACGACACAGTTATTATTGCGCCAGGCAGGTGCCCTGTCGGGCCGTCAGGTATTGGTGGTGGATGCCAATGACCCGGCGTTGAAAAGCCTGGATGCGGATGCCCAGGTGCATTTGCATGCGGATGATTTCACCGTGGGGGCCCAGCAGTGGGCGGCGGCACCGACGGTACCCCCTGAGGTGGATCTGCTGGTTCTGCCCTTGCCCAAATCCATCGACCGCTTGCGGTTCCTGCTTAACTGGCTGGCTGGCGAAATCAGCCAACCGGTGGAGTTGTGGCTGATCGGACCGGCCAAGGGGGGCATTCGTGGCGCGTTGAAACACCTGCAGGCACATGTAGATGATGCCGTGCTGGTGGATAGCGCCCGCCATTGCAAACTGTATAGCGGCCAATTGCAGCCGGGGGAAACCCAGACCCTGGCGGCCTGGGGGGAGATGATTCCGGTGGGCGATCTGGAGATTGTCAGCTATCCGGGCGTGTTCAGTCACGGTCGCCTGGATGAAGGAACCCGGCTGCTGCTGGAGCTGATGGCGGAGCATCGCTTGCCCAGGCCGGGGAGCATGATCGACATGGGCTGCGGCGCAGGGGTGATCAGTGTCAGCCTGGCCAGCCAGGGGTGGAAGGTGCAGGCCGTGGATGTGAGTGCCTGTGCGGTGGCCGCGACCACCGCCAGCCTGGCCCGTAATGGTTTGCAGGGCCGGGTTGTCGGTGGTGATCTGTTTTCTCCGCTTTCCGGCCGGGTGGATATGATTGTGACCAACCCACCATTTCACGACCGCCGTCAGCGCACTACGGATATTACCCGCAGGTTGATCGCCGAGGCGCCGGGTTACCTGAACAAGGAGGGCGAAATGTGGCTGGTGGCAAACCGTGAGCTGCCCTATGCCCAGTGGCTGGATGATGCCTTTTCCCATGTGCAGGTAGCCGGGGAGACCTCGCGCTTTCGGGTATATCGGGCGGTGGTATGAATCAGAACAGGGCATTGCTGCCCTGATGCTTTTTCCCGGTAACGGTTTTTCTGTAGGAGCCATGCTTGCATGGCGAACCGCCCACTACAGGAGCTTTTCCTGCATCATCCACTGAATGCAGTTTGCGATCATGGTGGCCAGCGGAACCTGGTCGTTGAATCCCAGTTCCTCTACGGCCTTGCTGCCGTCCGCATGCACCCGACTGGTCACTAGGGCCACCTTTTCCGGTGTCAGACGGGGCTCGTTGCCGGTAAACAGGCTGCCGATGGGGTATAGCTGGCCGGCCAGTTTCAATACTGCAGGAGGTACGGTGCGCGTGGGTGCTTTTTTACCGAGCTGCCCGGCAATGGTTTGCACCAGTTCCAGAAAGCTGGCTTCCACTCCGGCAAGGATATAGCGCTCACCGCACTGGCCGCGTTCCAGGGTTGACAGGTGTGCCTTGGCCACCTCTTCAACGGCACAGAAATTGCCCCCGCCTGGTGGGACTCCCGGAAGCTTGCCGTCCTGAATCAGCTTGATCATCTGTGACCAATTGTGTGTGTCGCCGGCGCCAATAATGCCGCAGGGATTCAGAATCACGGCATCCAGCCCCTGGCGGATACCGTTTTCCACCTCTTGTTCGGCCAGATACTTGCTGCGGTTATAACCGATCCAGTCGTTGGCCGCGTTGGAGGGGGTTTGTTCGTTAACGGGGGTATCCTGAATGCCCCAGGCGGAAATCGAGGAGGTATGTACAAACCGGCCTGCCACATTTTTCAGCGCCGCGCTGACCATGGCGCGGGTGCCCAGTACGTTGTCCCGGTACTGCTGCGCGTTGCCGCGCCGCCACAGGCTGGTATTGCCGGCCACATGAAATACGGCATCGGGTGCTGCCGGCATCACCAGGGTCAGCTCGGTGGCATTGTCCAGCGGAGCTTGTACCACCTGAACCCCTTTGGCCTGGAGTGCAGCAGCATCGCTATAGGGACGGATGACAGCAGTAACATCCCAGCCTTTCGCCAGTAACTGATCGACAATGTGCCCACCGAGAAACCCCCGGGCCCCACTCACAAATGCCATTGGCATGGCCATACTCCTGTTGTCATTCTGATCTTTAGGGAGCCTCCGGGTAAGCAAGGCGTTACTCAGAGGTTCGCTCAGCAGTGTAACTCCAAACCAGTCGTGCTGGTGTCAAAACAGCATACCTGGACAACATCAGCACTGGCCAAGGCGCATCCTTTTGACTATATTGCCGTTTGTCCAAGCGGGTGTAGTTCAATGGTAGAACGGCAGCTTCCCAAGCTGCATACGAGAGTTCGATTCTCTTCACCCGCTCCAAATTAAAAAAAGCCACTCATCGGGTGGCTTTTTGTTTTTCCGGACCCGGTGTTTTCAGATCGGGTAGGCAAGAAACTGTCCGCCCAGCCGGAACAGCACCTGCACCTGCATGCCATCCTCCATGTCCATGGCAGCGTCCCGCGCCAGCATGATGTAGGGGTAGCGGTGAGCCCAGGCGCAAGGCTTTACGTAGTGGGGGATGGACGGGTCGGGTGCATCGGCGACAAAGCTGTCACTTTGGCGATGATAGAGCACATATCCCTGAAACGCGGCGTTGGCCGGCAGCCCCATTTCCTCCAGAAAGTCGGACATCCAGCCCGGGTTACCTTCAAGCATCATGACTACACCCCGATGGCGGCATTGTTATTGCCAACCCTAAGACAGCCATGGCGCTGTTTGGATATGCCTTTCTTTGCGTTTTGTTGCTTTCCTGTTTGTTCTGTCAGAGCTGGTATCGGTAGCTGTAGGTTTGTCTTTTAACTGTACATAAGGACAGTATTTGGTAGCATGGGGCCATCGCTATCTTCCCTGTGGTATTCCATGACTGCGCTGCCTTTTTTCACCGAACGTGTTGCTGCCGGTTTTCCTTCCCCGGCACAGGGTTATATGGAAGCGCCGCTGGATCTGAACCAGCTGTGCATTCGCCAGGCGGAGGCCACCTTTCTGCTGCGGGTGGAGGGAGACTCGATGCTGGAAGCGGGAATTTTCCCGGATGACATTCTGGTGGTAGACCGGTCTCTGGAGGCGTCCCACGGTGATGTGGTGGTGGCATCGCTGAATGGGGAGTTCACCGTGAAAGAGTTACGGCTGAAACCACAGCCCATGCTGATGCCCCGTAACCCCCGTTACTCCGCCATGTTATTGGCGGATCAGGAATGGACGTTGTTTGGCGTGGTGACATTTTCCCTTCGTGCGCACCGGGACCGGCGGTGACTGCCATGTTCGCCCTAGTGGACTGCAACAGTTTTTATGCGTCCTGTGAGCGTATTTTTCGCCCGGACCTAGAGGGACGACCGGTGGTGGTGCTGTCCAACAATGATGGCTGCATCGTGGCGGGGTCTGTCGAGGCCAGAGCGCTGGGGGTGAGAACCGGTATGCCACTGTTCGAGGCCCGGGATCTGATCCGCAAGTACCGGGTTGCGGTGTTTTCCTCCAACTATGTGCTGTACGGGGATATTTCCCGGCGAGTGATGGCCACGCTGGCCACCCTGGTGCCGGCGCTGGAGGTGTATTCCATTGACGAGGCGTTTCTGGATTTGTCCCTGATGCGCCCTGAGGAACTGCAGCCGTTGGGGCTGTCGTTGCGCGAGCGGGTGGGGAAATGGGTG
>NZ_JABURH010000201.1:30330-31659 GCF_014762765.1 Alcanivorax sp. | reverse complement strand
GGGATAAGGCAGTGGCAGGGCCATTCGGTTCCCTCCTGAGCGGTGTAGGCCCTCAGGCCTGCGCCAGCTCCTCGCGCATTTGCTGGATGACGGCGGCGTAGTCGTCCTTGCCGAAGATGGCGGAGCCGGCCACGAAGGTGTCGGCGCCGGCGGCGGCCACGTCACGGATGTTCTTTTCAGAGACGCCGCCATCCACTTCCAGGCGGATGTCGTAGCCGCTGGCATCGATCATCTGGCGCACGGCGCGGGTCTTGTCCAGGGTGGAGGGGATGAACTTCTGGCCACCGAAGCCCGGGTTCACGCTCATCAGCAGGATCATGTCCAGCTTGTCCATGACGTATTCCAGGCAGTCAGGACGGGTGGCCGGGTTGAGCACCAGGCCGGCTTTGCAGCCGTGGCTTTTGATCAGTTGCAGGGAGCGATCCACGTGCTGGCTGGCTTCCGGGTGGAAGGTGATGTAGCTGGCGCCGGCCTCGGCGAACATGCCGATCAGGTCGTCCACCGGGCTGACCATCAGGTGCACGTCGATGGGAGCGGTGATGCCGTGGTCGCGCAGGGCCTTGCAGACCATGGGGCCGATGGTCAGGTTGGGCACGTAGTGGTTGTCCATCACGTCGAAGTGGATCACATCCGCCCCGGCGGCCAGCACGTTATCGCACTCTTCCCCGAGACGGGCGAAGTTGGCCGCGAGAATGGAGGGGGCGATCAGATAATCCTGCTTGGGCATGAAGATTCCTCAGTAAAGACAGTTGCGAATAACGAGTTTCGGGTGGCGAAAAGCAAATTCAAAAGCGCCGGTTTGGCCTTTCGAAACGCGTTGCTCGCAACTCGAAACCCAGTGATCGCGCCGCCAGCGACGCTCCTACAAAACCATTTGCGGCGCAGGATCAGGGGCTTTTGAGTAACCGATCCAGTTCCTCCAGGCGCTCCGGGGTGCCGATGTCCCACCATTGACCCGGGTGGTGCTCACCGCTGACGGCATCATCGCCCATGGCGGCGCGCAGCAGCGGCGCCAGTTTCGCTTCGCCATCGGGCAGATCCCGGAACAGTGCCGGATCGAACCGCCCCATGCCTGCATAGGTCAGCCTGTGTTCGCCATTATCGCGCACCCGGCCCCTTTCTGTCAGATGAAAATCCCCACCCGGGTGATGGTCCGGGTTATCCACCAGCACCAGATGCACCGGGTCGGGCCGCTCGGTCACCAAACTGGACAGGTCAAAGTCGGTCCAGATATCGCCGTTGACCAGCACAAAGGGGGCATCCCCCAGCAAGGGCAGCGCCCGGCGAATGCCGCCGGCGGTTTCCAGCGGGGTACCTTCATGGGAATAG
>NZ_JABURH010000201.1:0-30129 GCF_014762765.1 Alcanivorax sp. | reverse complement strand
CAGCAGGGGCTTGGGGGTGTGATCGGTGAGGGGCCGCATGCGCTTGCCGTAACCGGCGGCCAGGATCATCGCCTTCACTCGTTGTCCTCGAGCTGATCCAGGATCCATTCCAGGTCCGCCAGCTCCGGACGGCGGGCGATGACGGTGCGCAGGTAGGCAAAGAACCGGGCCACATCGCCCAGGTATTTAGGTTTGCCGTCCCGGTGGCAGATACGGGCAAAGATGCCGATCACCTTGAGGTGGCGCTGGGCGCCCATCAGGTCGCAATCGCGCAGGAAGGTATCGAACTCCGCCGGCACCGGCAGGCCTGCGGCGGTGGCCTTGTCGAAATACTCCCGCAGCCAGCCCAGCACCCGCGCTTCCGGCCAGCTGATAAAGGCATCCTTGAACAGGCTGATCACGTCATAACTGATGGGCCCGGCCACCGCGTCCTGGAAGTCCAGCACCCCGGGGTTGGGGTCGGACACCATCAGGTTGCGGGGCATGTAGTCCCGGTGCACGAACACCTGCGGCTGGGCCAGGGCCGATTCGATCAGCACGGTAAACACCCGGTCCAGACGCTGGCGCAGCTCGCCGGTGACCACCTTTTCCCGGTGGCGAAACAGGTACCACTGGGGAAACAGCTCCAGCTCCCGCTGCAGCAGGGCCTCGTCATAGACCGGCAGGCCGGCCACATCGGTATGCAATTGCTGGGTAATCAGGGTATCGATGGCGGCGCTGTACCAGGCATCCGCATTGCTCTCGTTCAGAGCGGTGAGCCAGGTCTCATTGCCCATATCGGTGAGCAGCAGAAAGCCCTGCTCCAGATCCTGATGCAGAATTTCGGGCACATGCAGGCCGGCACGCTGAAGACGCTGGCCCACATCAATAAAGGGGCGACAATCTTCCTGGGCCGGCGGCGCATCCATGGCGACCAGACTGCGCCCACCATGCTGATAACGAAAATAGCGCCGGAAGCTGGCATCCGCGGACGCAGGCTGCCCGCTCACGCTGGCACCGAGGTAAGCGCTTACCCACTGGTCCAGAGCGGCCTTGCGCGGATCGGCCTTATTGTCGGATTTACTTTTATCAGGCTGCATTGCCTTCCTTGTTCGATTACACTGCCGCTTTTACAGGGCGGAATTGCCGCCGCTGTACAAAACGGCCTTTTTACCTGTTCTGAGCAGCCGATGCCACTGCCCGTACAACGAATTCTTATCCCCGGCCTGCTGCTTCTGGCAGGCACCAGTACCGCGGACAACGACCTGAACTGGGTTGACCGCGAAGAAATGGCCACGTTCCCTGCCGTGCAACAGCGCAGCATCCCGGAATGGTGTGGCGGCATCTACTATAACCCGGCCGTGGGCATTCCCGTGGCAGGCAGCGACACCGTGGTCACCGCCGACCACTCCACCATGTCGCAGAATGGCCTGATCGAGCTGAATGGTGACGTGCTGATCGAGCAGCCCGGCAGCCGCATTACCACTGACAGTGCACAACTGGACCAGGCCACCGGCAAGTTCCAGCTGGAAAACGGCATGCGCCTGGAAAGTGACCAGGCCACCTTCATTGCCTCCAGCATGAGCGGCCAGACCCGCCGCAAGGAAGGCAGCCTGCTGGGGGTGCGCTATTCCCTGTTCAATACCGCCGCCCGGGGCAGCGCCGACTACATCTTCCTCAATGAGACCACCACCACCATTACCCGTGGCACCTACACGACCTGTGCGCCGGGCTCCAATGGCTGGTCGCTGGAAGGGGAACGTATTTTCCTGGACCGGGAAAAGGGCTGGGGCGAAGCCTCGAATGTGGTCTTGAAGGTGAAGAGCATGCCGATCTTCTGGCTGCCCTGGATGACCTTCCCCATTGATGACCGCCGCAAGACCGGCCTGCTGTTCCCCACCATCGCTATCGGTGACAGCAGCGGCGGCCTGGACATTACCCAGCCGATCTACGTGAACATCCACCCACAGCTGGATGCCACCATCGGCCCCCGCTTTATCGATGGCCGTGGCGAAGGGGTGGACTCCGAATTCCGCTACCTGACGCCCTGGGGCGAAGGCGACATCAGCTACGGGGTGCTGTTCAACGACCGCAAATTCGATGACGAAGACCGGCAGGTAGCCCGCTGGACCCATAATGGCAATATCAACCGCTGGAACCTGAAAACCGACTTCAATTACGTGTCGGATGACTTCTACTTCAAGGACCTGGATACCGGCCTGGAAATCAGCTCCCAGACCCACCTGCCGCGACTGGCGGAAGCCCGCTATTACGGCCGCACCTGGCAGGTCCTGGGGCGCATGCAGTCCTGGCAGACCATCGACCCGACCCTGGCGGATCAGGATCTGCCCTACCGTCGCCTGCCACAATTGCAGCTAACCGGTGACCCGACCCTGTATGGCCCCCTCAAGGGACTGTGGCTGTCCGATGTCACCTCTTTCGAACGCAGCGGCTCCGATGACAGCGGCAAGGCCACCGGCCTGCGTGCTCACCTGGCCCCGGCACTGAACCTGCGCCTGCAGCAACCCTGGGGCTACCTGGAACCCCGCGCCCGGCTGTATCACACCCGCTACGAGCTGGACAGCGTGGACACCAATGCCGAAGACAACCCGGATATCACCACCTGGGGGGCCAGCCTGGACTCCGGCCTGTTCTTTGAGCGACCCAGCCGCTGGTTCGGCGAAGCTTACACCCAGACCCTGGAACCGCGCCTGTTCGTCAACAAGGTGGCGTTCAAGAACCAGGACTTCCTGCCCAATTTCGACAGCCGCGAGCTCACCTTTTCCTACAACTCGCTGTTCCGGGAAAACCGCTTTATCGGCTACGACCGAATTGGCGACGAGGAAAAACTGGCGCTGGGCCTGACCAGCCGTTTCCTCCATGATGCCACCGGCCGCGAGCAACTGCGGCTGCGGCTGGCCCAGGGTTTCTACTTTGAAGATCGCAAGGTGGTCACCGAGCAGACCGTGGAAGACCCCACCGATGACCAGACACCGCTGGTGGGTGACGCCCGATGGAACTTTGCCCGCGACTGGTACCTCTACACTGAAGCCCAATGGGATCTGGAAGAAAATGAGCGGGAACGCTCCAGCTTCCAGATCGGTTACAACGACCGGGAACGCCGGGTAGTCAATCTGGGGTATCACGACCGCCCCGAAGACGACATCCGCGAATCGGAAATCAGCGGCATCCTGCCGATACATCGCCACTGGCGCATGGTAGGCCGCTGGATGTACGACCTGGAAAACAAGCGCACCCTGGAAACCATAGCCGGGGCCGAATACCGCAATTGCTGCTGGAAACTGCGCCTGCTGAGTCAGCGGGAACTGGTGGATGATGACGGCGATGGCGATCTGGAAGCGGACAGCACCATCTGGGTACAGATCCAGATGGTTGGCCTGGGCGGTTTCGGCGGCCAGGTGGATGCCCTGCTGGAGCGCAGTATTCCGGGATACAGGAGACAGTATGATTGAGAAAACGCCAGACGCCGGACGCCGGATCCTGGACGCACGACACACCCTGCTTGGCCTGCTGGCCATGGTTGTGCTGATGGCACCGGTCTGGTCCCACGCCAAAGTGCAGATGCTTGATCGCATCGTGGCCGTGGTCAACGACGGCGCCATCATGGCCAGCGAGCTGGACGAGCGCATTAACACCATCGCCCTGCAGTTCCAGGAAAAGGGCCAGCCACTGCCGCCCCCGGCGGTCATGCGTGAGCAAGTGCTCGACCGTATGATCCTGGAGCGCCTGCAGCTGCAGCTTGCCGACCGGGCCGGTATCAAGGTCGATGACGCCACCCTCAACCAGGCCCTGGCCGGCATCGCCCGGCAGAACGGCATGACTCTGGAAGATTTCGCCGCCGCCCTGCGCCAGGACGGTTACGACTGGGCCCAGTTCCGTGAGCAGATTCGCCAGGACATGCTGATTTCCCGTCTTCAGCAGCGCAGCGTTGCCTCCCGTATCCGCATCACCGACCGGGAAGTGGACCGTTTCCTGAGCTCGGAAATGGGCAAGAAGATGTTCGAAGCCGATTTCCGTCTTGGTCATATCCTGGTGCGGCTGCCTGCTGGGGCCAGCCCGGAGCAAGTGCAGGCCGCCAAAGAGAAGGCTGACGGCATCGTGGCACGGCTGAAACAGGGTAGCGACTTCCAGCAACTGGCCACTGCTGAATCCGATGGTCCCAAGGCACTGGAAGGCGGCGATCTGGGTTGGCGCCCGGCGGCCCAGTGGCCCAGCCTGTTCGCGGAAACTGCCATCGACATGAACAAGGGCGAGATTTCCCAGCCGCTGCGCTCAGGGGCCGGTTTTCATATTCTCAAGCTGATGGATCGCAAGGGCGGAGCCGAGAAGGTGGTCACCCAGTATCAGGTCCGCCACGTACTGATCAAACCCGACGCTCTGACCAGCGCCAACGAGGCCCGGGCCAAAGCCGTGCGGCTGCATGACAGCATTGCCACCGGCAAGCAGGACTTTTCCAAGGTGGCCGCAGAGCACTCCGACGACCCGGGCAGTGCCCGCAACGGCGGCGAGCTGGGCTGGATTACCCAAGGCGAGATGGTGCCGGAATTCGAGGACATGATGCTCAATACCCCGGTGGGCAAGCTGTCGCCGGTGTTCGAAAGCCAGTTCGGCTTTCATTTCCTGCGAGTGGACGACACCCGCGACGCGGACATGAGCGAAGAGTTCCGTCGCATGCAGGCCACCCAGGCCCTGCAGAAGCGCCGTTTCGAGGAAGAGCTGGAAACCTGGCTGCAAGAGCAGCGCAGCGAATCCTACGTGGATATTCGCTTATGAGTCTGACGTCTGATGTCGGACGTCGGACGCCAGAGCGTCCCATTGCCATCACCTACGGGGACCCCGCAGGGGTCGGCCCGGATCTGGTACTGACCCTGCAGGACACCTTCCCGGACGCCCCGCTTGTGGTCATCGGTGACCGCCACGTGCTAGCCCAGCGAGCAAAGCAACTCGGCTTGGCCGTTACGCTCTCCGATTGGCAGCCAGGCCAACCGCTGGCGCCGGGCACCCTGCCGGTTTGGCACACCCCTGCCGGGGAGCCGGTGATCGCCGGCCAGCCCGATCCGGCCACTGCCAGCGGTACCCTCACCATGCTGACCCGCGCCGCCCAGGGCTGCCTGAACGGCACCTTTGCCGCCATGGTGACCGCCCCGGTGGCCAAAAACGTGATCTGCGAGGGCGCCGACCCGGCCTTTACCGGCCATACCGAATTTCTGGCGGAACAGGCCGGCGTGGACCAGGTGGTGATGATGCTCACCGCCCGCCAGCTTCGCGTGGCCCTGGTTACCACCCACCTGCCACTCAGCCAGGTTGCCGGCGCAGTGACTGCGGACACCCTGACCCGCACCCTGACCATCCTGCGCGACGATCTGATCAGCAAATACCGCATCCCGGAACCCCGCATCCTTGTGCTGGGGCTCAATCCCCATGCCGGCGAAGGGGGTCACCTGGGTCGCGAGGAACTGGACGTGATCATTCCCACCCTGGAGGCCCTGCGCGGCCAGGGTATGGCCCTCACCGGCCCACTGCCGGCGGACACCGCCTTCCAGCCGGACCTGCTGGCACAACACGATGCGGTGCTGGCCATGTACCACGATCAGGGTTTGCCCGTCCTAAAGTACGCCGGCTTTGGCGAAGCCATCAATATCACCCTGGGGCTGCCCTTTATCCGCACCTCGGTGGATCATGGCACCGCTTTCCACCTGGCTGGCACCGGCACGGCCAAGGCCGGCAGCCTGATCGCCGCCACCCGACTCGCTCTGGAGCTTGCCGCCACATGACAGAACATCGCACCCGCAAACGTTTCGGCCAGCACTTCCTGCATGACCGCAACCTGGTGGACCGCATGGTGCGCACCCTGGGGCTGCAGCAGGACGACACCCTGGTGGAAATCGGCCCCGGCCGTGGCGCACTTACCTACCCGCTGCTGGAAGAGATACCTCACCTGCACGTGGTGGAACTGGACCGGGACCTGATTGCCCTGCTGCGCCAGGAAAACAGCCCGGAACGCCTGACCATCCATGAAAGCGATGCCCTGCGCTTCGACTTCCGCACCCTGAAACCGGCGGACAAGCCGCTGCGGGTCATCGGTAACCTGCCCTACAACATTTCCACCCCGCTGATCTTCCACCTGCTCAGCCAGGCGGACGCCATCAGCGACATGACCTTCATGTTGCAGAAGGAAGTGGTGGACCGGCTCACCGCCAGCCCCGGCACCCGGGACTGGGGGCGCCTGTCGATCATGGTCCAGTACCATTGTCAGGCGGACTATCTGTTCTTTGTGCCACCGGGCGCCTTCAGCCCGCCGCCCAAGGTGGATTCCGCCGTGGTGCGCCTGATTCCCCACGCCAGCCCGCCCTATCCGGCAAACGATGAAGAGCACCTGCGCCGACTGGTGGCCCAGGCCTTCACTCAACGACGCAAGGCCATCCGCAATAGTCTAAAATCCCAGGTAACGCTGGAGCAGTTCGAACAGGCGGGCATCGACGCCGGTCTGCGCCCGGACCAGCTCTCCGTGGCGGACTATGTGGCCCTGGCCAATATCACCGGATCAAACACCGGTACCGGCTGACCAGGGCGGTTCTGCCCCGGAGCCCGGCAACCAGAGCACCGGGCAAGCCATTCAGCGAGAATCACATCAACGGAGCAACCATGAGCCCGCGCCACAATATTCAGGTCTCGGTGGAAACCGAGTTTCTCGCCGATCAGAGCGACCCGGACAATCAGCGCTGGGTATTCGCCTACCACATCACCATTCGTAATGAAGGCACCGTCAGCGCCCGCCTGCTGACCCGCCACTGGGTGATCACCGACGGCGAGGATCGCGTGCAGGAAGTCCACGGCGAAGGGGTTATCGGCGAACAGCCGCACATCGCCCCGGGACAGGAATTTTCCTATACCAGCGGCGCCATCCTGGAAACCGAGGTTGGCAGCATGCGCGGCAGCTACCAGATGATTGGAGAAGATGGCACTCACTTCGACGCACAAGTCCCCATGTTTACTCTTGCGGTACCGCATGCTCTGCATTGACCCCGGCCTGCAACACGCCAACAGAACCACGCCAACCGGGGCCGGAGGTGTCCATTGAGCGATTACGCCATCGGTGACTTGCAGGGCTGTCTGGCGCCCTTCAATTGCCTGCTGGAACAAATCAACTTCAATGCGGATCGCGACCGGTTATTCCTGGCAGGGGATCTGGTCAACCGGGGCCCGGATTCCCTGGGTACCCTGCGCCGGGTTTATGAATTGCGCGATAATGTGCATACCGTGCTGGGCAACCACGACCTGCACCTGCTGGCAGTGGCCCAGGGCAGCACCGACAGCCGCCGCAAGGACACCCTCACGGCTATCCTTGAGGCTCCCGACCGCGATGCCCTGCTGGGCTGGCTGCAAAATTGCCCGCTACTGGTGGATATCCCGGAACACCAGGCGGTGATGACCCATGCAGGCATCCCGCCATTATGGACACTGGCTCAAGCCCGGGAACGAGCCCGGGAAGTGGAACAGGTGCTGCGCGCGCCACAGGTGGGCGAGTATTTTGCCAACATGTATGGCAACCAGCCGGCGGGCTGGAACGATGACCTGCAAGGCCCGGAACGGTGGCGGGTCATCACCAACCATTTCACCCGCATGCGTTTTGTGAACCTGGCCGGAGAGCTGGATCTGGCCACCAAGGGCGAAGCCGATGCGCCGCCTGAAGGGTTTATGCCCTGGTTCCAGCACCCCCATCGTCAGGCTACCGATACCCGCATCCTGTTCGGACACTGGGCGGCACTGGAAGGAAACACCCACGTGGCCAGGGTAGACGCCCTGGATACCGGCTGCGTCTGGGGCGGCAGCCTGACCGCCCTGCGCCTGGATGATCTGACCCGAATCGCCTGCCACTGCTGACTCTCAGCAGCGGCAGGACTTGCCTCCCGACGACCACCCCGACCTGCCCGGAATGGCCGACAGTCACACTACCATTTGATGGCAATCCGCCATTCCCCAACCCTGCCAGAACCGTTTTCTGTCCCTCCGCCAGCCCCCGTCACAGCTCATGACCCGGCCTGTCAGACATTCGCCACACTTCATCCTTTTTCTGCAAAAAAAATTTTCCTTCCGCTTTGACTTCATCTGCCGTTTGGCTACATGCTAAAGACGTGACTGCATGGTCAGCCCTGCATCGAGGAATGCCCATTTTCATTTTTTATTTACACGACTTTTTTTATTAATGAGAAAAGTGATCAGGACATTAATCAGGGATAAACACCGCATGTAGTTTTGTTGTGACAATTGTTGGTTCCGCCAGGAGGAAGCAGGCATGAGCATTATCAGCCACTACCAGGCCCGGTTTGACAGCACCCAGCAGGAAGAAATGTCGCTGGAAGAGTACCTGGACCTGTGCAAACGCGACCCCAGCGCCTATGCCACGGCCCCCGAGCGCATGCTGATGGCCATCGGCGAGCCGGAGATGGTCGACACCGCCAAGGATCCACGCCTGTCACGCATCTTCTCCAACAAGGTTATCCGTCGCTACCCAGCCTTCGACGAATTCTACGGCCTGGAAGAGGTGATCGAGAATATCGTCAGCTATTTCCGCCATGCCGCTCAGGGCCTGGAAGAAAAGAAACAGATTCTTTATCTGCTCGGCCCGGTGGGCGGCGGCAAGTCATCCCTGGCAGAAAAACTCAAGGCGCTGATGCAAAGAGTGCCTTTCTATGCCATCAAGGGTTCACCGGTTAACGACTCTCCCCTGGCCCTGTTCGATCCGGAGGAAGATGCTCCGATTCTGGAAGAGGAATACGGCATCCCACGCCGCTACATCCGCACCATCATGTCACCCTGGGCGGTAAAGCGGCTGCATGAATTCGGCGGTGATATCAGCCAGTTCCGAGTGGTTAAACGTTACCCTTCCATTCTCGATCAGGTGGCCGTGGCCAAGACCGAGCCGGGTGATGAGAACAACCAGGACATTTCCGCCCTGGTGGGCAAGGTGGATATTCGCAAGCTGGAAGACTTCGCCCAGGACGATCCGGACGCTTATTCCTTCTCCGGTGGCCTTTGCCGAGCCAACCAGGGCATTCTGGAATTTGTGGAAATGTTCAAGGCACCGATCAAGGTGCTGCATCCCCTGCTGACCGCCACCCAGGAAGGCAATTACAACGGCACCGAACACATGGGTGCGATTCCCTTCGACGGGATCGTGCTGGCCCACTCCAACGAAGCGGAATGGCACACCTTCAAGAACAACAAGAACAACGAAGCCTTTATCGACCGGGTCTATATCGTCAAGGTGCCTTACTGCCTGCGCGTCACCGAAGAAATGCAGATTTACGAAAAGCTGCTGCGCAACTCCAGCCTGCGCGATGCGCACTGCGCACCGGACACCCTGCACATGCTGGCCCAGTTCTCCACCCTTACCCGACTCAAGGAACCGGAGAACTCCAGCATCTACTCCAAGATGCGTGTCTATGACGGTGAGAATCTGAAGGACGTGGACCCCCACGCCAAGTCCATGCAGGAATACCATGACATGGCGGGCGTCGATGAAGGCATGAACGGCCTCTCCACTCGTTTCGCGTTCAAGATTCTTTCCAAGGTATTCAACTACGATCACTCCGAGGTGGCCGCCAACCCGGTACACCTGATTCATGTGCTGGAACAGCGCATTGATCAGGAGCAATTTCCCCAGGAACGCCAGGAGCAATACCGGAGATTCATCAAGGAATACCTGGTACCGCGCTACGTGGAATTTATCGGCAAGGAAATACAGACCGCTTACCTGGAGTCCTACTCCGAGTATGGCCAGAACATCTTCGACCGCTACGTGACCTATGCCGATTTCTGGATTCAGGATCAGGAATTCCGCGACCCGGACACCGGGGAAATTTTCGACCGCCAGGCCCTCAACGAAGATCTGGAGAAGATCGAAAAGCCGGCGGGTATCTCCAACCCCAAGGACTTCCGCAACGAGGTAGTCAACTTCGTACTCCGCGCCCGCGCCAACAATCACGGCAAGAACCCGAGCTGGCTCAGCTACCAGAAGCTGCGCGATGTGATCGAGAAGAAAATGTTCTCCAACACCGAGGATCTGCTACCGGTGATTTCCTTCAACGCCAAGGGCAGCGAAGACGACCAGCGCAAGCACAACAACTTCGTGCAACGCATGGTCTCCCGCGGCTACACGGAAAAGCAGGTACGCCTGTTGTCCGAGTGGTACCTGCGGGTGCGTAAAGCGCAGTAGAAAATCGCTGTAGGAGCGCCGCTTGAGGCGCGAACCAGCTGTGCCAATTCGCGTCTCAAGCGGCGCTCCTACAATGCAGTCGGTGAAGTCGGGAGAAACGGATGAGCTACATCATTGATCGCCGCCTGAACGACAAGCGCAAGAGCACCGTGAATCGCCAGCGCTTTCTGCGTCGTTACCGCAAGCACATTCGTGAAGCGGTGAACGATGCAGTGAATCGTCGTTCCATTCAGGATATGGAACAGGGCGAGCGCATCAATATTCCCCGCAAGGATCTGTCCGAACCCATTTTCCACCATGGCCTCGGCGGGCAGCGCAGCATCGTTCATCCCGGTAACAAAGAGTTCCACCAGGGCGACCGAATCCTGCGTCCGGAAGGTGGCGGCGGCCAGGGAGCTGGCGATGGCCAGGCCAGCAACCAGGGAGAAGGCGAAGATGGCTTCGCCTTTGAAATCGACAAACAGGAGTTTCTCAACTTCCTGTTCGAAGATCTGGAACTACCCAACCTGGTGAAGCGACACCTGGAGGGCGCCCAGACTTTCCAGACCAAACATGGCGGCATCGTCAGCCAAGGCATGCCCGCCAAGATCAATATTGTCCGCTCCATGCGCCAGGCCTCCATGCGGCGCCGGGCGCTCACCGCCGCTACCCGGCGCCGCATCCGTGACTTCAAAGCCGAGCGCGAGGAGCTTCTGCAACAGGACCAGTCCCCACAACGCCAGGCTCGTCTGCAAGAGTTGGAGGATCAGATAACCAAACTGGAACGTCGCCTGGAGCGCATTCCGTTTCTCGACACCGTGGACCTGCGCTTCAATCATCATGTGAAGGTACCGGTACCGGTGAGCAGGGCGGTGATGTTCTGCATCATGGATGTATCCGGCTCCATGAATCAGGACATGAAAGATCTGGCTAAACGCTTTTTCCTGCTGCTGTATCTGTTCCTGCAGCGCAATTACGAAAAAATCGAGGTGGTCTTTATTCGCCACCACACCAGTGCCAAGGAAGTGGACGAGGAAGAGTTTTTCTATTCCCGGGAGACCGGCGGCACCATTGTCTCCAGTGCATTGAAACTCACCCGCGACATCATCAACGAACGCTACCCGGTGGCGGAGTGGAATATCTATGCCGCCCAGGCCTCCGATGGCGACAACTGGAATGATGACTCCCCGGCCTGCGCCAAACTGATTGAAGAGGAGCTGCTGCCAAAACTGCAGTATTTCACCTACGTGGAAGTCATGCCCCGTGCCCACCAGGCCCTATGGGACCACTACCAGAACATCATGGCAAAACATCCTGCTGCGTTTTCCATGGCTCAGATTGATGAACCCGGCGAGATATACCCGGTTTTCCGGCACCTTTTCAAGAAACGCATGGAGGACGCATGAGTTTTTTATCTCAAGGGTCCGACTGGGATTTCGAACTACTGGCTCGCTATGACGAAGCCATCGCCGATATCGCCCACAACAAATACGGCCTGGACACCTATCCGAACCAGATCGAGGTAATTTCCTCCGAACAGATGATGGACGCCTATTCCTCGGTGGGGATGCCGGTTGGCTACAACCACTGGTCCTTCGGCAAACAGTTTGTCGAAGTGGAGGGTCGCTATCGGCGTGGACAGATGGGCCTGGCCTATGAAATCGTCATCAATTCCGACCCCTGCATTGCCTACCTGATGGAGGAAAACAGTATCGCCATGCAGGCCCTGGTCATCGCCCATGCCAGCTACGGGCACAACTCCTTCTTCAAGAACAATTACCTGTTCAAGACCTGGACCGATGCTTCCTCCATCATTGATTACCTGGTTTTCGCGCGGAACTATATCGCCGAGTGCGAAATGCGCCACGGGGTCACTGCCGTGGAGGAAACCCTGGACTCCTGTCATGCCCTGATGAATTACGGGGTAGACCGCTACAAACGCCCCTCGCCCATTTCTGCCGTGGAGGAAAAGCGCCGCCAGCGCGAACGGGAAGAATCCCTGCAGAAGCAGGTCTCCGAGTTATGGCGCACCTTTCCGCAATTGCAACCGGCCACCCAACGTCGAGAGGAAGATGGCACCTTCCCTGCCGAGCCACAGGAGAATCTGCTTTATTTTATCGAAAAAAATGCGCCTCTTCTGAAACCCTGGCAACGGGAAATCATCCGCATCGTGCGCAAGATGGCCCAGTACTTCTACCCGCAACGCCAGACCAAGGTCATGAACGAGGGCTGGGCGTGCCTGTGGCACTACACCCTGCTCAACGATCTCTATGACAGGGGCCAGGTGACTGACGGCTTCATGCTGGAGTTTCTGCAGAATCACAGCCAGGTAATCTATCAGCCGCCCTTCACTGCTCCGTTCTACAGCGGCATGAACCCCTATGCGCTGGGCTTCAACATGTTCCAGGATATACGCCGCATCTGCGAAAAACCGGATGACGAGGATCGGGAATGGTTTCCGGAAATTGCCGGATCTAACTGGGTGGAAACGGTAAAATTCGCCATGGAGAGCTTCAAGGACGAAAGCTTTATCCAGCAGTTCCTGTCACCGCGACTGATCCGTTACTTCAAGTTTTTCCAGATCGACGATGACGACCGCAACGATTATGTGGAAGTGGGGGCCATCCACAATGAGCAGGGTTACCGCAAGGTTCGCGATGCTCTGGCCGAGCAGTACAACCTGAGTATTCAGGAGCCCAACATCCAGATCGTCCGTGCAAACGTCCATGGAGACCGGGCCCTGACCTTGCGCCATCAACGCAGCAGTGGCCGGCCACTGGATGATGACAGCACACGGGAAGTCCTGCGCCATCTTCACCGGTTATGGCAATTCGACGTGCACCTGGAAAGCGTGGAAAACGGCAGCGTGGTCAGCCGCCACAGCATGCCTCCGGAACCGCCTCCTGCCGTGCCTTCTTAGCCAATAGCCAGATGGCAAAAACCACGACCAAACAAAAATATGACGCAAACAGGATGTGTAGGGTGCACTGAGCCCAGGCGAACTGCACCAACCCAGCGCCGCAGCGGTGCCGTTCGCCTGGGCTCAGTGCACCCTACACTTACCGCCTTTCCATCACGTCCGAGAGTGTTCTCTACCTTTTAGAACCGGCAAGCACCCTGGACCGTGTTGCAACGCTCAACTTTCAGCTCTCAACTGCTTCAGTTGACGGCGCACCTGATGATCCCCCAACACAAACAGAGACAGCGCCAACACAATCACCCCGGCACCGATCAGCACCATGCTGCCCAGGCTCTCGCCATTGAGCAGATTGCCCAGGGCCAGCGCCAGCACCGGCGTAATCAGTGTGACCAGCGCCACCGTAGCGGCGGGTAGCCGGGACAGAATCTGGAAGTAGCAATAGAAGCCAAGCAGGGAACCGAACACGGCCAGATAGATAATCGCAGACAGCCCGCGAAGGTCACCACTGTAGGCAAAGGACTGGCCGGCAATCAGCATGGCCAATGCGTAGCACGGCAATGACAATATCAGGCCGCCGACGGTCTGCTGCATGGGCTGCAGTCCGGCCCCCACCCGCTGCACGGCAATGCCGCCACCGGCAAACAGGGTCACCGCAGACAACATCCACAACAGCCCTGTACCACGCTCACCCAGATCCGCGCCGGCCAGCAGGCCCGCCAGGCTTTCATCAAACACCAGCGCCAACCCGAACAAACCCAGCAGGCAGGCGCTCCAGTGCCAGCCATTCAATCGCACGCTGCCCGGCAAACATTGCATCATCAACCCGGAGATTAAGGGTGCCAGACCGAAAATCACGGAAATCAACCCGGAGGGAAGATGGGTCGCCGCCATATAGCTGCATGCCATGGCACCGAAGATCCCCGGCAAGGCAACGGTATAACTGAGCACAGCGCGACCATGCAGGGGGAGGCACTGGCGCTTCCAGCTCAACCACAACAACCCCAGCAGCGCAGCAATCGCCATACGCACGCCGGCTGCCGCCAGCGGTGCCATGGCATCACCACTCCATTTAATCCCCAGCGGGGTAGTTGCCCACACCGCCACCACGATCAAATATGCTGCCAGGGTTGGCATGTCGTTCTCCTTGGTTGAGCAGCAAGTTGAAAGTTTCAAGTTACAAGGCGCGAGGAGGGGCTGGTGCCAACTATTCCTCCCCCTTTGCCGCGCCGCACGCAAGAAACAATGCTACTCATTGATTCTTCAACGTTTCATCGCGGTTCAAGGGGAAAATGTTTGGCTGAAACCTTACCCGCGCCTTGTAACTTTCAACTTGAAACTTGCAACTGATAAACGACCTGCAACCCCCAAAACGAAAAAAGGCCGCAGGTCAGGGACTCTGCGGCCTTGTTGCAGAACTGAAACTATCAGTCACACAGCCGCGGTCCCTGCGCACGCCATTTGCGTGCACAGCGGTCTGCGACCAGCATGTGTAGTTTCAGTACAATAGAAAGCATGCGACCATTCTGTCCAAGATAACGAGAGCGCACAAGATGAAAATTTATCTGGTGGGTGGTGCCGTGCGGGATGCATTACTGGGACTGCCGGTGACAGAAAGAGACTGGGTCGTCGTCGGTGCCACACCTGACGAGATGCAGGCCAAAGGGTTTCGCCCGGTGGGCCAGGATTTCCCGGTCTTTCTGCATCCGAAAACCCAGGAGGAATATGCCCTGGCCCGCACCGAACGCAAATCCGGGCACGGCTATGGCGGCTTCTCCTTTCATGCGGCACCGGATGTAAGCCTGGAAGATGATCTGGTACGTCGCGACCTGACGATCAATGCCATGGCCCGGGAAGAAGGGGGCCAGGTAATTGATCCTTTCAACGGGCGCCACGATCTCAAGGCCCGTCTTCTGCGCCATGTCTCTCCCGCCTTTGCGGAAGACCCTCTTCGTGTACTGCGAGTAGCCCGCTTTGCCGCCCGCTACCACTGGTTGGGTTTTCGGGTGGCCGATGACACCCTGGCTCTGATGCGACAACTGGCTGACAGCGGCGAGCTGGATTATCTGGTGGCGGAACGGGTCTGGAAGGAAACCAGCCGGGCGCTGATGGAACGCGATCCACAAGTCTTTTTCCAGGTACTGCATGCCTGTGGTGCCCTGAAAGTACTGTTCCCGGAACTGGCCGCTCTCGACGGCGTGCCACAACCGGAAAAGCATCACCCGGAGGTGGACACCCTGGTGCATCAATGGCTGTGCCTGGAACAGGCCAGCCGGTTGAACCTGCCGTTGACGGCCCGTTACGCCGTACTCTGTCATGATCTTGGCAAGGGTAAGACGCCTGAAGAAGAATGGCCCCGACATATTGCCCACGAAATCCGTAGTGCCCGGCTGGCGAAAACCGTATCGAAGCGCTGGCGCGTCCCCAAGGACGCCGCCACCCTGGCGGCCCTGGTAGCGGAATACCATACCCACTGCCACCGGGCCCTGGAGCTGAAGCCGGCCACGGTCTGGAAGCTGCTGAAAACGCTGGATCTGATACGCCGACCAGAACGGCTGGAGGAGTTCCTGCTCGCCTGTGAAGCCGATGCCCGCGGTCGCACCGGGCTGGAAGATCGCCCCTACCCCCAGGTGGATTACCTGCGCGGTGCGGCACAGGCAGCCAGCAATATTGATGTGGCGGCACTGCGCCAAAGCGGTATCGAAGGGCCGGCACTGGGCGAGGCCATCGAGAAGGCCCGCATTCATGCACTTTCGGAGTTTAAAAAAACATGGCAGATCCCGTCGCTCTGATCACCGGCAGCGCCCGCCGCATCGGCGCAGAAATTGTCCGTACTCTGCACGCCAACGGTATGCGAGTGATTATTCATTACCGCAATAGTGCCGACGATGCCCGGACGCTGGCCGACAGCCTGAACGCAAAACGACCGGACAGCGCCGTCCTGCTTCAGGCAGATCTGGATCAGCCCGATCAGGTACGACAACTGGCCGCAGACGCTCTGGCCTGTTTCGGTCGCATGGATCTGCTGGTCAACAATGCCTCCAGCTTTTACCCGACCCCCGTTGATCAGGCCGATGATGCCGACTGGGACAGACTGCTTCATAGCAACCTGCGCGCTCCCTTTATCCTCAGCCAGAAGCTGGCAAGCGCCCTGCGCCAGCAGCAAGGCAGCATTATCAATATTGTGGATGTCTACGCGGAAAAACCCCTGCAAAACCATACCCTGTACTGCATGGCCAAGGCCGGGCTGGCCATGATGACCCGCAGCCTGGCCCGGGAGCTGGGCCCGGACATTCGTGTCAACGGTGTGTCCCCGGGCCCCATCCTGTGGCCGGAGGCCGGGCAAATGAATCAGCAAGAGATTCAGGATGCCACCGCACTAAAACGCTGCGGCACACCGCAGGATATTGCCCAAACCGTCTTGTGGCTGGGAACACAGGCACCGTTTGTTACCGGCCAGATTCTGGCTGTGGACGGGGGGCGATCACTCTCACTACAGGGAAGTTAAACGTTTTCGGGGGGACACAATGAAAGGACTCATTGCACTACTGGCATTGCTGCCGCTGCTTGCCAGTGCCGAGGTGTACCGCTGGCAGGATGCCGAGGGCAACTGGCATTTTGGTGATCAGCCGCCGCAGGAGCAGCATGAAAAAATAGACATCAAAGCGCCACCCAAGCTCGGCCAGGGCGAGCGTGTCCGGGAAATCAACCAACGCACCCTGCGGCTGCGCGAGAGTGAAGAATCCCGACGGCAGGAGCAGGCAGACAGGGAGAGAAAAGAACAGGATGCCCAGGCCAGAAAATGCCGGGAGGCCAGGGCAAGATTGAAACGACTGCAGGGCCGTTTCGTCTACCGGGATGATGAAGGCAATATCACTCATCCCACCATGGACAAAGTAAGAGCCGACCAGGACGAAGTTCGCCAATGGATGCAAAAAAACTGTTCGCCCTGACCCGGACCGCCCTCTGGCTCACCATGCTGGTGTCCTCACTGGCCGCCCACGGGGATATTTTTCAGTGGCGTGACGAGAACGGCAAGCTTCACTTTGGGGATCGCCCACCGGAGCAGGTGGATAGTGAAAAGGTCACCCCCAAAACCTCACCGGTCATGCAGGAACTGGAAATTACCGTACTGCGCCAGGACTTCACCCTGCCCGACGGTCTCCATGACAGTACCCTGGAGGCGATCCGCAGCATCTACCGGCGTTACCGCAGCGACTTTGGGCTGGACCTGCATGGCACCGCTCAAGTGAACCTGTATCTGTTCGAACAGCAGGCGGATTTCCGTCAATGGATGGTCGAGCGTATCGGCTCCAGCAACGCCAATTATGCCGGTGTGTTTATCCCTTCCAGCAATGAAGTCGCCGTCTGGCGCTGGGGAGATGATCAGGACGTCGCCCAGACGGTTCTCCACGAAAGCAGCCACGTGCTCCTTTACCAGTTATCCCCGGCCTCACCGGTCTGGCTGCATGAAGGCCTGGCCCAGTATTTTCAGACCCTCAAAGTGCAACCCGATGGCCGCCTGAAAGTCAGCCCCCTGACGGACGCCCAGGCACGCATCCGTCAGTGGATGAACGAGGGCAGGCTGATTACCCTGCGGCAGTACCTGTCCCTGGATGATATCCAGTGGCGACGCATGGCCCACGAACTGGACGCCATTCCCTACACCGTGGCCTGGGCCACCACCGCATTTCTGATGTCCAAACCCGTGGGCCGCAGCACCCTGCGCACGCTGCTTCAGGAACTGGAAAAAACCGACAGCCGGCCCACTCTGAGAAGAATCGGCGAGATCTACCCGGGCGGGCTGACAAGGCTGGAATATGATTTTTTCCGCTGGGCGCAGAGCGACATGGCAGCGCATTGGTATTGAACACAGTAGCAAGCTACAAGCCACAACGCGGGAGAGGTTTGGAAAAACCATCTCCGCCCTGCCCTCGAACACAGGTTCGGCGCCCTATGAAACTGGCTACAAAGCCGCTGAGGGAACGGAGCGTTGCGGAGTAACGCACGAAGTTCCGTGCGGCCCGAAGGGTGAGCGCAGCGAATAACACCTATTGAGGGACGAATCCGAGCCTGAGCGAGGCGACAGAGATCCAGGTGCCAGCCATTCTTTCTGAAACCTGTCGAGCTCTGAGATTCCTGATCGCCCTGCGGGCGATTTCCTTGCTTCGCAAGGTTCGCACCTCAAGAGGTACTCCTACAGCGACTTCGTAGAAGTCGAGTGTAGTCCGTAGCTACGCGTCGAACTCCACCACCCACAGTGCCTGCCCGGCAAAATCAGACTCTTCCAGCAACTGCCGGTAGGGCTTGTCGATTTCCGGGTGAATCGCATCGGGCGCCAGGTCCACCAGAGGCTTGAGCACAAAGGCATGCTTGAGAATTTCATCGCGGGGCAATTGCACCCCATCGATCTCGCCGGTGAGATCGTCATAGGTGAGGATGTCGATATCCAGGGTCCGACTGGAGAATTTCTTTTCCCCGCGTACCCGACCATGGTCTTTCTCGATATCGCGCAGGGCTGCGGCAAGCTCACCCACAGACAGCGTTGTGTCGATTCCCACCACCAGGTTGTAAAAGGCGTCACCGGAAAAACCCACTGCCTCACTTTCGTACACCGGGCTTACCGCCAACTCACCGAAGGCGGCAGCCAGTGCCTGCAGACCGGAACGAATATTGTGCGCCCGGTCGATATTGGAGCCCAGGCTCAGGTACACCCGGGCAGTTTGTTCCGTATTACCCATTGGGTTTCTCACCCCGTTCGATGATCACGCCCACATCGCGGGACCCACGCAGGGCGCCCGGTTTGCTCAGCCGCAGCTTCAGCCAGGGCACGTTGAATTCGCCAATTACCAGCTGGGCCACATTTTCCGCCAGGGTTTCCACCAGCTGGAATTCGCTCCCTTCGATAAACGCAATCACTCGTTTACCAATAGCCTTGTAGTCCAGTGCGTCGTCGATGTGATCCGACGCCGCACCCTTGCGGATATCCGCGGCCATTTCCAGATCAAGGCTGACAGTCTGGCGAATCCGCCGCTCCCAGTCGAAAATCCCGATAACGGTATCCACTTTCAAATCATTGATATAAACAATGTCCATACTGGCCCTCTTGGCGCAGGTTTCACGGGAAAGCGACTTTCCATCTGCATTTGGTTAATCAGATGTTACGCTTGCAACGCAGGCAGGCGTGTCGCCATGTGTACAATAAATGCCTGCCAAGCATGCAGAAGTCGCCACCCCGGCGATGTGAAGGGAGATTATAGCCGGTGCAAGCAGGGACATTACAGGATGTGTGGTTTTGGCTGCTGCCATTGTGCGTGGCCGGCTATCTGATGGGCTCCATTTCCAGCGCCATTCTGGTGTGCCGACTGTTCGGCTACCCGGACCCGCGTACGGAGGGCTCCAACAACCCCGGCGCCACCAATGTGCTGCGTATCGGCGGCAAACCCGCCGCCGCGCTGACGCTGCTGGGCGACGTGCTGAAAGGGGTGATTCCGGTGGTGCTGGCCCGCTACCTGGACATGGGGCCCTTCGTGGCTGCACTGGTGGGCACCTTCGCCTTTCTCGGCCATCTGTTCCCGGTGTTCTTCCACTTTCAGGGCGGCAAGGGCGTAGCCACGGCCTTCGGCCTGCTGTTTGCCCTGCACTGGCCCAGCGGCCTGGTCGCAGGTGTCGTCTGGCTGCTGGTCTTCGCCCTCACCCGCATTTCCTCCCTGGCCTCGTTAAGCGCCTTCGTGGTGGCCCCGGCCTGCATCTTCGCCTGGCTGCCACAGGCCTTCTGGCCCATGTTGGCACTGTCACTGGTAATGATCCTGCGCCATCGCAGCAACCTGCAAAAACTGCTGCGCGGGGAAGAGCTGGGATTCAGGAAGAAAGACTAGCCCCTCACCGTAGGAGCGTCGCTGGCGGCGCGATTCTTGATATCAACAAAGCCGCTGTAGGAACGGAGCGCAGCGGAGTAACGCACGTAGTGCAGTGCGGCCCGAAGGGTGAGCGTAGCGAATACTTCCTCTTGAGGGACGAATCCGAGGCTGAGCTAGGAAGCAGGACTTGCAGGTGCCACCAGATTACTCACGCGATACCTGTCAGTCCTGATCGCCCTGCGGGCGATTTCCACGCTGACGCGTGGTTCGCACCTCAAGAGGTGCTCCTACAGAAAGGCAGGTAGCCGTTAGAGTGAGGCCAATTCCGTCAACGGCCAGCGCGGTCGCACCTTGATGGGCAGCGCCGCGCTTTCCCCTGCCTGCAGGCGCAGAGCGCCGGCAAAGGCGATCATGGCGCCGTTGTCGGTGCAATACTGGGGGGCGGGATAGAACACCTGCACACCACGCTTTTCCATCTGCTCCGCCAGCTTGGCGCGCAATGCCCGGTTGGCACTGACACCACCGGCCATCACCAACCGCTTGTCACCCGTCTGCTCCACCGCCCGCCGACACTTGATCACCAGGGTGTCCACGGCTGCCTCTTCGAACGCCAGGGCAATATCCGCCTGGTCCTGCTCACTGAGCACCTCCTTTCCGCCCAGATCGTTGATGGTGTTAAGGGTGAACGTCTTCAGGCCGGAAAAGCTCATATCCAGCCCCGGGCGATCAGTCATGGGCCGGGGGAAGCGGAAACGGCCAGGTGTCCCTTTTTCCGCCAGCGCGGCGATACGTGGACCACCAGGATAGCCCAGCCCCATCATCTTGGCCGCCTTGTCGAAGGCTTCACCCGCGGCGTCATCCACGGATTCGCCGAGAATGGCGTAGTCCCCCAGGGAACGGGCTTCCAGCAACAGGGTATGGCCGCCACTGACCAGCAGCGCCACAAAGGGAAAGGCAGGCGCGTCCGGCTCCAGCAGCGGCGCCAGCAGGTGACCTTCCATGTGGTGCACTTCTACGGCGGGTATTCCCCAGCCAAACGCCAGTGACCGGGCCACGCCGGCCCCCACCAGCAAGGCCCCGGCAAGGCCGGGACCAGCGGTATAGGCAATGCCATCGAGCTGATCCGGGGTGGTGCCAGCTTCCGCCATCACCTGTTTTACCAGGGGCAGCACCCGCTGCACATGGTCACGGCTGGCCAGCTCCGGCACCACGCCGCCAAAGCGGGCGTGCATCTCCACCTGGCTGTACAGGGCCTGCCCCAGCAGACCGGCATCGGTGTCATAAATGGCCACCCCGGTCTCGTCACAGCTTGATTCGATACCCAATACACGCATGATGCTCACCCCTTGAAATACGGGCGCCATGATAGCGCCAGACGCCCGGATTTGCATTTCTTCCTGACTCAGGTAGAATCCCCGCCCTCGCCGCACCCGGGACCACCTGAGCCCGCGGCGAATCCATATAACCCAAAGACTTTTAGGAAGGTGATTCTTCATGCCTCAGGTGAAGGTGAAAGAAGGCGAACCGTTTGATGTGGCCCTGCGCCGTTTCAAGCGTGGCTGTGAGAAAGCGGGCATTCTCTCTGAAGTGCGTCGTCGCGAACAGTACGAGAAGCCCACTCAAGAGCGTAAGCGTAAGCGTGCCGCAGCCGTCAAGCGTCACCTTAAGAAACTGCAGCGTGAGCAACTCGCACGCAAACGTCTCTACTAAGGTATAGACGTCTGATGAGTGCGCTCAAAGAGCAGCTCACTGCAGCCATGAAGGACGCCATGCGTGCCAAAGAGAAGGCACGTCTTGGCGTTTTTCGTATGGCGCTGTCAGCGATCAAGCAAATCGAAGTGGACGAGCGCATCGAGCCCGATGATGCCCGTGTACTGGCATTGCTCGACAAGCTGATCAAGCAGCGCAAGGATTCTGCTACCCAATACCGCGACGCGGGCCGCCCGGAACTGGCGGAAACCGAAGAAGCGGAAATCCTGGTACTCCAGGAGTTTCTCCCCGCCCAACTGAGCGACGACGAAATCGACGCTCTGATTGATGATGCCATCTCCCAGACCGGTGCCGCAGGCATGCAGGACATGGGCAAGGTAATGGGCATCCTCAAGCCGCAACTGCAGGGCCGTGCCGACATGGGCGCCGCCAGTGGCAAGGTTCGCGCCAAGCTGAACTGATCGTTTTACACCGAAGAACACCCTGAGACTATGGGTCGGCCACCTGTACTGCTGCCCACTTGTTCTGTCTTTGCGTAAACTATCCTTCGGGCCTGCTTTTCACACGCCGCTACCGCCACCCAGCGGTTTCTGTTTGAATATCTTTCCATTCTGGCAAAATCAGACTCATGGCACGCATTCCGG
The DNA here is from genome assembly GCF_014762765.1 of Alcanivorax sp. GTDB lineage: Bacteria > Pseudomonadota > Gammaproteobacteria > Pseudomonadales > Alcanivoracaceae > Alcanivorax. Next base: position 7,800 of record NZ_JABURH010000201.1, on the reverse strand, counting down.
AAAATTTCGTACAGGATCTGTTGGCCCGCACCGACCTGGTAGAGCTGATTGATTCCCGTGTGCCCCTTAAAAAAACCGGCCGCAATTACAGCGCTTGCTGCCCCTTCCACCAGGAAAAGACCCCATCGTTCACCGTGGCTCCGGACAAGCAGTTTTACTACTGTTTCGGCTGCGGCGCCTCCGGCAATGCCGTGGGCTTCCTGATGGAATACGAGCATCAGAGCTTCCCTGAAGCGGTGAAGCAGCTCGCCGGCCGCGCCGGCATGGAAGTGCCGGAAAGCCGCCCGGAAACCACTGCCGATCGGCAGAAGAAAGACCGCCTGCTGGCCCTGTACGACCTGCTCAGCCGGGCAGAAAAGTTCTACTGCCAGCAATTGCGTCAGGCGCCGGAGCGTCAGAAGGCCATTACCTACCTGAAGGGGCGGGGACTCAGCGGGGAAATCGCCAAACGCTTTGGCGTCGGCTTTGCGCCGCCGGGTTACGACAACCTGATCGGCGGACTGTCGCTGACTGAAGCGGGTCTTGAGCAGGCTCTCACCGCTGGGCTGCTGGTACGCCGGGACGACAACGGACGCACCTATGACAAATTCCGTGATCGCATCATTTTCCCGATTCGCGACACCCGCGGCCGCACCATCGGCTTTGGTGGCCGCGTCCTCGGCGACGGCAAACCCAAATACCTGAACAGCCCGGAAACCCCGGTCTTCCACAAGGGCCAGGAACTCTACGGCCTGTGGGAATGGCGGCAGAGTCGCGATCGCAGCGACCGGCTCTATGTGGTGGAAGGGTACATGGACGTGATTGCCCTGGCCCAGCATGGAGTGCCCAATGTGGTTGCCACTCTGGGCACCGCCACCACGGAAGATCACGCCCGCAAGCTGTTCCGCCAGGTCAATGAGGTGGTGCTCTGTTTCGACGGCGACAAGGCCGGGGTACGCGCCGCCTGGCGCGCCCTTGAGTCCCTGCTGCCGGCGCTGGACGACGGCAAGCAGGTACGCTTCCTGTTCCTGCCGGATGGCGAAGACCCGGACACCCTGGTCCGCCAGCAGGGCCCGGAAGCGTTGCGAGCACTCACTGACAAGGCCGACGCCCTTTCCACTTACCTGTTCCGGCACCTGTCCGAAGGGCTGGATCTGGCTACCGTGGACGGCCGCGCCCGGCTTGCCCGGCTCGCCCTGCCCTACCTGGACAAGCCCGCCGGACCGGTCTATCGGGCACTGCTCACCCAGGAACTGTCGCAGCTGACACGTCTGGACAAGGAATCGCTGACGCAACTGAAACCGGCTCCCAAGCCGGAGACCGCCCCAGCTCCACGCCCTCGGGCCGAGCCTGAACCGGAATCCCATGACGATCTCATGCCCATGGATTATGGCGACGCCATGCCGCCACCGGATGATTTCTACCCGGCGGACAGTAACAGCTACCCGTCACGGCCCCACAGCCGCCCAACCCGCCACCAGGATGGCAGCCGCAAGGGCCCCATGACTCTGGCGGAAAGACTGGTGCTGGTGCTGCTGGATTACCCGGATCTGGTGAGCGAACAGCCTCTGCCCGATGGCGTGGAGCTACTGCCCATGCCTCACATTGATCTGCTGATACAGGTGGCCGGCCTCTGCCGCCAGAACCACAGCCCCGCCGCCCTGCTCGGCGCCCTGATGGCACTGGAACAGGGTGAAACCCTGTCCCGCCTGCTCAAGGCCAGCCTCAAGCCACCCATGCAGAAAGAGATGGCCACCCGTCTTTGGCAAGATGCCCTCTCCCAACTGGAAGTCTCCCGCCTGGAGGCCGCCCTGCACGAAATGGAGCAGGCCGGCATCCCGGACACCGCCCATTGGCAGGAACTCCACCGGGCCCTCGCCGAAGCCCGCCAGCATGCCCGCCAACCCTTCAACTAGAAAAAACCTGTAAGCCGATGATTTTTATAGATAAGTAGCACCAAAAACAATTCACTACCCTCAGGCCCGTAGTCTTGCAATTACTGGCCGAAATCCCCATATACCGGTATAATACGCCGTTTTCCCACGCCACAATCCGCTAGTCAGCCACGGCAAGCTAGCACGACGTTACGGGCTTTATTGCATGACGACTCAAAAGCAGCAGCAACAATCCCAGCTGAAGCAGTTGATCGCGCTCGGCAAGGAACAGGGTTACCTGACCTACGCCGAAGTTAATGACCACTTGCCGGAGTCCATTACCGACACCGACCAAGTGGAAGACATCATTCAGATGATCAACGACATGGGCATCACCGTGGTGGAAAAAGCCGCCGATGCCGATCAGCTGATGATCGAGGAAAGTGCCGACAGCACCGACGAAGTTGCCGCCGAAGAAGCTGCCGCTGTTCTCGCCTCCGTAGAAAGCGAGCCCGGCCGCACCACCGACCCGGTGCGCATGTATATGCGCGAAATGGGTACGGTGGAACTGCTGACCCGTGAAGGCGAAATCGAAATCGCCAAGCGTATCGAGGAAGGCACCCGGGAAGTGTTGCACGCCTTGGCTTTCTGGCCCGGCGCCGTGGACATGCTGATCGACGAATATGCCCGCGTGGAAAACGAAGAGCGCAAGCTCACCGATATCATCGCCGGTTACCTGGATCCCAATGATGACGGCGCTGCCGCCACCAATGCCAACAAGGAACCGACTTTCGCAGAAAAGGCCAAGAAAGCCGCTGAAGCGAAAGAAAAAGCGAAAGAAAACGACGATGACGACGACGCTGACAAAAAAGACAGCGACGACGATGATGAAGAAGATGAAGGCGGTCTGGATCCGGTACTGGCTGCAGAGCGTTTTGCCGAGCTGAAAAAACTGCACGAGAAAGCCGAGCGCGCCCTCAAGCGCAACGGTCGTGACCATGCCAGTACCGCCAAAGCCATGGAAGCCCTGGCAGAGCACTTCACCCTGTTCAAGCTGGTGCCGCGCATCTATGACGAGATGCTGGTCGGCGCCCGCAACAATCTGGACCTGGTGCGCAAGTTCGAGCGTCAGATCATGTCTTCCGCCATCCGCCGTGGCGGCATGGACCGCAAGGATTTCATCAAGCTGTTCCCCGGCAACGAAACCAACATGGGCTGGGTTGATCAGCAGCTGAAAACCAAGAAAGGCAAGACCATTGCCGACAAGCTGAGCGTGGTAAAAGAAGACATTCAGCGCGCCCAGCGCAAGATCACCACCGTCGAGGAAATCATTGGTCTGCCGGTGGCCGACATCAAGGAAATCAACCGTCGTATTTCCATCGGCGAAGCCAAGGCTCGCCGCGCCAAGAAGGAAATGGTGGAAGCCAACCTGCGTCTGGTGATCTCCATCGCCAAGAAATACACCAACCGCGGCCTGCAGTTCCTCGACCTGATCCAGGAAGGCAACATCGGCCTGATGAAGGCGGTGGACAAGTTCGAATACCGCCGTGGCTACAAGTTCTCCACCTATGCCACCTGGTGGATTCGTCAGGCCATTACCCGCTCTATCGCCGACCAGGCACGCACCATCCGTATCCCGGTGCACATGATAGAGACGATCAACAAGATCAACCGGGTACAGCGCCAGATGCTGCAGGAAATGGGCCGCGAACCGACCCCGGAAGAACTGGGCGTGCGCCTGGAAATGCCGGAAGACAAGGTCCGCAAGGTACTGAAGATCGCCAAAGAGCCGATCTCCATGGAAACCCCCATCGGTGACGATGAAGATTCCAGCCTGGGCGACTTTATCGAGGACGGTAACATGGAGTCCCCGGTGGATTCCGCCACGTCCCTGGGCCTGGAAGAAGCCACCCGCGAAGTACTGGCCAACCTGACCGCCCGGGAAGCCAAGGTACTGCGCATGCGCTTCGGTATCGACATGAACACTGACCACACCCTCGAGGAAGTGGGCAAGCAGTTCGACGTGACCCGTGAGCGTATCCGTCAGATAGAAGCCAAGGCGCTGCGCAAGCTGCGCCACCCCAGCCGCAGCGAACACCTGCGCAGCTTCCTTGACGGCGACCTGTAACACTTGAAAAAAATTGCCGGCCACCGAATAATCGGCGGCCGGCATTTTATTGTCCTTCCGTTTTTCGGGCCTATAGCTCAGCTGGTTAGAGCAGTCGACTCATAATCGATTGGTCCCAGGTTCAAGTCCTGGTGGGCCCACCATTTCCTTTGTTATTCCCCACATCTACCTGACGACGCTTAACAACAGCCACCTCCTGGCAGCCTAGCGTGCTCCATGGATCCGCTTTACCCTGCAGGAAATATTTCCATTCAGGCAACACTCGGAGCCACCGTGGACGGTAAAAAAATATCGCTGAAATCCTGGGATGTCATCAAGCTCGAGCTGAAACACCAGGGCAAAACACACGTGTTGCGGTAGCTTGAAAACGCCCTCGAACAAGGCCAGAAAATCCGGGCCCTGAAACTGGCCAAGACCCATGGGATCCTGTTGGAACAATGGCGTCCGGATTGCATCTCCCCGCCCTACGTACAGACAGGGAGTGATGGGCTATAACAGCGCCGATTCAGTGGGCGCTTTTTTCTTTTCCACGGAATTTCGACACACTGGTTACTACCAGCAACACCAGGGCACCAGCAACAATCCCGCCCACCAAATTGATCAGCAACGGCACCAGCCACGACACGGCCCCCGCCATTTCCTGCAAAGCGTGAACCCAGTCATGGGAACCGGGGATACCGTGCACCAGAATCCCGCCACCCACCAGGAACATGGCAGCGGTGCCAACTACAGACAGGGTCTTCATCAACCAGGGCGCCACGGTCAGAATGGCTTGCCCGAAGGCAATACGGGCCCCTGCAGCGGTACTGTCCGCCGGCGTCTGCATCAGATGCTGGCCGGCATCGTCCAGCTTCACGATGCCCGCTACCAGCGAGTACACGCCCACCGTCATCAATACTGCAATGGCGCAGATAGCCGCCACCTGTACGCCAAAAGTGGCGCTTTGCACCGCCCCCAGGGAAATCACGATAATTTCCGCGGAGAGAATAAAGTCCGTGCGGATTGCGCCCTTGATCTTGGTCTTCTCGAAGGCCACCAGATCCACGCTTTCATCGCTGACTGCCTGCAGACGCTGCTGGTGCTCTGTCTCCTTTTCATCACTGCCATGCAGGAACTTGTGAAGCAGTTTTTCACAGCCCTCGTAACAGAGGTAGGCGCCACCGACCATCAACAAGGGGGTAATCAGCCAGGGCAGAAAGACACTGATCAGCAAGGCGGCGGGCACCAGAATCAGCTTGTTGACGAAGGACCCTTTGGCCACCGCCCATACCACCGGCAGCTCGCGGTCTGCCTTCACACCGGACACCTGCTGCGCATTCAGCGCCAGATCATCTCCCAGCACACCGGCGGTTTTCTTTGCTGCCACCTTGGTCATTACCGATACGTCATCGAGAATGGTGGCAATATCATCGAGCAGTGCCAGCAAGCTGGTTCCAGCCATGAGACTCTCCTTTAAATAATCAATACGTCTGCACGTAGACACCGCACCGAGTCTACCGGCACTTGCCGTCCAACGCACCGCGAACCGCGGCCCCCTCTTTATGCCGCGAGTTTGCTATAGTGCAGCAAAGCCATCGACAGCCCATAAATCATGACGGAATATCTGCGCCCACAATGCCTATCCAATATCCATCGCGAGGAAATTGCCGATGGGCTGGTCCGTGTTGGCTGCCACTATCACATCGAAAAGCTGTTCGATGACAGTTTTTTACGGGCTGACATCCCGTTACCCACCTCGCTGACATCTTCGGTCGACAAACGCAAAACCGAATACCTGGCCGGACGCTGGTGCGCCCGGGAAGCGCTTCGCATTCTGGGTTTCGAGGGGATTCCGGGCATGGGTGCCGATAGAGCGCCGCTGTGGCCCGACGGCACCGTGGGCAGCATTACCCACAGCAAGGGCTCTGCAGAAGTGATGGTGGCCGACGCCCGGCACTGGCTGGCGGTGGGCCTGGACACCGAGCAGTGGCTAACCGCAGAGCGGGCAGACCGGCTGTGCCGTGAATTGCTGACCAGCGAAGAAAGGGAACACCTGAAAGGGCTGACGCCAATACAACGTGCCAACCGAATCACCCTGATCTTTTCTGCCAAGGAGAGCCTGTTCAAGGCCCTCTATCCCCTGACGGGAAAACGCTTCTATTTTCATGACGCCGCCCGCCGCAACCCCCGCTCACTCACCCTGCTGACCACACTGACAGAACGGTGGAAACACGGTACCGAAGTCCCCTTTCGCTGGCGAGAACGCCAACAGGGTGTGCTCAGCTGGATTGCCTTGCCGCGGTAGCGGGCATTGGTTTTCCGACAAATCCGGCGGCTGTGACGAATATTGCCCGACTACGGGCCAGAAGGGGGCTGCGGCGCGCACTATGGCGCCCGCAGGAAAGGGCCCCTCTGGTTACCGCTCTTGAGCAACACTGGCCAGGTTGGCCGCGATTTTGGGGCGATGACTGGTGGAGGCATTGCTGGCCTGTTCAAACAGGGCGCGAGCCCGCTCCCGTTCACCATTGAGCAGTGCCACATAGCCGGCATTGCTAAGCGCTATCGCCCGCTCCTGGGAACGCTGCCAGGTCTCCACTGCCCGCTCGTAGTGCCCTTGGCGGGCCTGGGCAATCGCCAGGTTGTGGCTCATGCGTTGCTCTTCGGGATACCGCGCCGCCGCTCTTTGCAGTAACTGCTCTGCTTCGCGGTACTGGCCCGCCATAATCAGGGAGTACCCCGCATTGTTTATCACCATGGGGCGGTCTCCGCCTGCCTCCAGCGCCATGCCATACCAGCGAGCGGCTGACTGGTAGGAACCCACCATATCATCGGCAATCCCCAAACCATTGAGGGTGCGCCAGCGCAGCGGATCATTGCGATGGGCAATCTGCAACTGACGCCGGGCATTCTCCCAGTCTCCCCGCGCCAACAGCGCAAGCCCCCTGCCCTCCTGGGCTTCCACCAGAGTCGGCGCCTCCTTGAGGACCAACTCATAGGCCTTGAGGGCCGGCTCACTGCGGCCGCTGTCCAGGCTCAACCGGGCAATGGCAAGCTTGGCACGTATAGCCCAGTCATCCTCCCGCTCTGTCAGTGGCAAATAATTGGCCAGTGCTTCGGAGAAATCCCCTTTGGCCCGGGCGGACTCTCCCTGCTCGAACTGCTCATCCGGGCTGAGAATCTCATCAGCCTGGTCATCCAGGCTGGATGAGGTAGCACAGGCACTCAGCCAGCCTGCCAGCAAGATCATCATTAATACTTTCATGGTCAGCCCCCTTACATACGGTCGAGAAAACCGGTGTAGATGTGGATAGCCGCCGGACCAAGAATCACCAGGAACAGGGCGGGAAATATGAATAGCAAAATCGGTATTGCCATTTTTACCGGTAATTTGGCCGCTTTCTCGCGGGCAGTCTGGATACGAATATCACGCATCTCATCAGCATGTTCCCGCAACGCATCCGCAATGCTGGTACCAAAATGCTCAGCCTGAATCAGGATGGATACCAGCGCCTGCATCTCCTCAAGATCCGTACGCTCGGCCAGGGACTTGAGGGCTTCATTGCGTGGCTTACCAGCACGAATTTCCAGTGTGACCAGCAGCAGTTCGTCACTCATGTCCCGGGAGGCAAAATGGAACTCGTCTCCGACACGCTTGATAGCGGCATCCAGGCTGAGCCCGGCTTCAACACAGACCACCAAAAGATCGAGCACATCCGGGAAGACCTCTGCCAGATGCTGGCGTCTTGCTTCTTCCTTGTGGCGCAGCACCAGATTGGGAATAAAAAAACCGATCAGGGCAGACACCACCAGCGCCACCACAGCCCAGTGCCGCTGGGTCAC
>NZ_JABURH010000101.1 GCF_014762765.1 Alcanivorax sp. | reverse complement strand
GCACCGTGGCGGATCTGTCGTTGCTGGCGGATACCCTGATTCAGGAAGCGCTCGCCGTGCTGCACGGCTGGGCCTGCGAGAAAAGTGGTACCCCCATGGGGCCGGATGGCAAGCCGGTGCAGCTGGTGGTACTGGCCATGGGCAAGCTGGGGGCGCGGGAGCTGAACCTGTCCTCGGATATCGACCTGATCTTCGCCTATGAGCATGAAGGTGAGCTCGAGGGCGAGCGGCGCAGCCTGAGCCATCACCAGTTTTTCGTGCGCCTGGGGCAGCAGTTGATCAAGGCCCTGGATCAGCCCACCGCCGACGGTTTTGTATTCCGGGTGGACATGCGCCTGCGCCCCTGGGGCAAGAGCGGCGTGCTGGCCATCGGTTTCGATGCCATGGAAGGGTATTACGAAACCCAGGGGCGTGAGTGGGAACGCTATGCGCTGATCAAGATGCGCCCGGTGGGCGGCGACCTGCAGGCCGGCAAGCGTCTGATCAAGCGGCTCAACCCCTTCGTCTACCGCCGTTATATCGACTACGGCGCTTTCCATTCCCTGCGCGAGATGAAGTCCCTGATCGAACGGGAAGTGAACCGCAAGGGCATGCAGGCGGATGTGAAGCTGGGTGCCGGCGGCATCCGTGAAGTGGAATTTATCGTTCAGGCGTTTCAGTTGATCCGTGGCGGCCAGTTGCCGGCCCTGCGGGAACCGAATTTGATCAAGGTGCTGCCGCAACTGGTGGAGTTGGAGCTGCTGCCCGAGGATGTGGCGGATGAGCTGACCGAAGCCTATCTGTTTCTGCGGGATGTGGAGCATCGACTGCAGGGAATTGCGGATAAGCAGACCCAGCGCCTGCCTGACGACGAGCTGGGCTGGCAGCGTCTGACTTTTGCCATGGGCTTCTCCGCCCGTGCCGCCTTCGAGCGCAAGTTGCGGCGTTACCGGGAAAGTGTCCGTCATCATTTCAGCCAGGTGATCGCCGACCCGGAACAGGAAACCGATGCCGCCCAGGGTGCCGATCAGGAGCTGCTTGATCTGTGGCTGGGTGAGCTGGATGAGGCCCAGGCCGCGGCCCAGCTGGAGGCTATCGGCGTGCAGGAGGGTGACAAGGTTTATGCCCACCTGAATGATTTCCGTGAAAGCCGTTCGGTGCAGAACATGCAGGCGATTGGCCGCGAGCGGCTGGACCGGCTGATGCCTTTGCTGCTGGAGGCTTTGGGTTACCAGGGCCATGGTGAAACCACCGTGGTGCGCTTGCTGGCCTTCGTGGAAGCGGTGCTGCGCCGTAGCGCCTACATTGCCCTGCTGGTGGAAAACCCCAGCGCCCTTACCCAGTTGGTGAAGTTGTCCGGGGCCAGCCCCTGGATTGCCGAGCGCCTCACCCTGCACCCGGTATTGCTGGATGAGCTGTTGGATGTGCGCACTCTCTATTCGCCGCCGGAGCGGGCGGAGCTGGATGACGAGTTGCGTCAGCAGCTGTTGCGGGTGGCCGAGGATGATCTCGAACAGCAGATGGAAGTGCTGCGTAACTTCAAACAGGCCCATCTGTTGCGAGTCGCGGCCTCGGAAGTCACCGAGGTGCTGCCGCTGATGAAGGTCAGCGATTATCTCACCTGGCTGGCGGAAAGCATCCTCAACCAGGTGGTGATGCTGGCCTGGGAGCCGCTGGTGGAGCGCCATGGTCGCCCCTCGCGCATTGATGGCCAGCCCTGTAATCCGGATTTTGTGGTGGCCGGTTACGGCAAGCTGGGCGGTATCGAACTGGGCCACAACTCCGATCTGGATCTGGTGTTCCTGCATGATGCGGCCAGCGGCGGCATGACCGACGGCGACAAGCCGGTGTCCAACGAACAGTTCTACGCCCGCCTGGGCCAGCGCATCATTCACATTCTTTCCACCCGCACCATGAGCGGCCAGTTGTACGAAGTGGATATGCGCCTGCGCCCCTCCGGTAGTGCCGGCTTGCTTGTCAGCTCCATGGATTCGTTCGAGAAATACCAGCTCAACGATGCCTGGACCTGGGAGCATCAGGCCCTGGTGCGGGCCCGCGTGGTGGCTGGCTGCAACCGGGCTCGGGCCCGTTTCGAGGCGATTCGTCATCAGGTGCTGTGCCTGGAGCGGCCGCTGGAGAAGTTGCGCGAGGATGTGCTGGCCATGCGCGACAAGATGGTCGACCACTTGGGAGAAAAAGGCGAGGACCGTTTTCATCTCAAGCAGGACCCGGGTGGTATCGTTGATATCGAATTTATGGTGCAATACGGGGTTCTGAGATGGGCCTCCTCCCACGGTGAACTGACCCGCTTCACCGATAATGTGCGGCTGCTCGAAACACTGGCTGCACTGGATATTATGTCGGCGCAGGATGCCGGCTTGCTGCGGGAAGCGTACCTCGCTTACCGATCCGCGGCTCATCGCGCCTCGTTGCGCAAAGAGAAATCCATCGTCGACGACACTCAATTCCGCGATTTGCGTGAAGGCGTGCGAGCGATCTGGAAGCACTGGTTCGACCTGCAGGGCTGACGCCTGCCGGTCCTTAGTTCTGGGAGTATCACTGCCATGTCGATGGCTGTAAGAGACGGTTTTATCTGGTTGGATGGCGAACTGGTTCCCTGGCAGGAGGCCAAGGTGCATGTGCTGACGCATACCCTGCACTATGGCATGGGTGTGTTCGAAGGTGTGCGCGCCTACGAAACGGCCAAGGGGCCGGCCATCTTTCGCATGAAGGAACACACGGATCGCCTGTTCAACAGTGCCCATATCATGAATATGAAGATCCCGTTCACCAAGGACGAGGTCAACGCTGCGCAAGTGGCTGCGGTAAGAGAGAACAACCTGCCCCACGCCTACCTGCGTCCCATGGCGTTCTACGGCAGCGAAGGCATGGGCCTGCGCGCCCACAACCTCAAGGTGCACTTGATGGTGGCGGCCTGGGAATGGCCCGCCTACATGTCGCCGGAAGCTCTGGAGTTGGGCATCAAGGTGCGTACCTCCAGCTATACCCGTCACCATGTGAACATCACCATGTGCAAGGCGAAGGCCAACGGCAACTACATCAACTCCATGCTGGCGTTGAATGAAGCCCTGTCCGGCGGTGCCGACGAGGCTCTGTTGCTGGACAACGAAGGCTATGTGGCGGAAGGCTCCGGCGAGAACATCTTCGTGATCAAGGACAAGGTGCTCTATACCCCGGAACTGACTTCCTGCCTGGACGGCATCACTCGCAAGACCATCATCCAGCTGGCCGAAGAGCGTGGCTACGCGGTGCGAGAGAAGCGCATTACCCGTGACGAGATCTACGTGGCGGACGAGGCCTTCTTTACCGGCACCGCCGCCGAAGTGACGCCGATCCGCGAACTGGATGGCCGCATCCTTGGTGAAGGCAAGCGTGGCCCGATCACCGAGCAACTGCAGGCTGTGTACTTTGATCTGGTGCGCGGCAAACTGGATGACGACTACGGAGACTGGCTCACTTACGTGAGCTGAGCAGGCGCATGCCGGCTATCTTGTCCGACTCGCCTTCCGCCATCCTTGTCGTCGGCCCTTCCTGGGTCGGCGACATGGTGATGGCCCAGACCCTGTTTTCCGAGCTTCGCCGCCAATATCCGGACAGTGCCATTGATGTGCTGGCCCCCGCCTGGTGCCGGCCGCTGCTGTCACGCATGCCGGAGGTGCGTGAGGCCCTGTCGCTGCCTTTCGATCATGGCGACCTGAAACTGGGTGAGCGCCATGCGCTGGGCAAGTCCCTGCGCGGCAAATATCAGCAAAGCTATGTGCTGCCCAATTCCCTCAAGTCTGCCCTGGTACCCTGGTCGGCGAAGATACCCCGGCGCATCGGCTGGCGCGGGGAGATGCGTTATGGCCTGCTCAACGATGTGCGCAAGCTGGACAAGGATCGCTATCCGTTGATGGTGCAGCGGTTCGTGGCGCTGGCGCAGTCGGCCGATCAGCCGGTGCCGCAACTGGATACCATTACTGTCCCGCATCTGGAGGTCAGTGAAGACTCGCTTCAGCAGGCCATGGCGGCCCACGGG
>NZ_JABURH010000161.1 GCF_014762765.1 Alcanivorax sp. | reverse complement strand
CCACCCCCGGACCGCAATGCCCTGCGCACCCAGTCGCTGATCCTGCGCACCACCGGGTTCTTTCTGCTGCCGCTGCTGCTGCTGTTTGCCCTGTTCCTGTTGCTGCGCGGCCACAACGCCCCGGGCGGGGGCTTTATCGCCGGGCTGGTGGCATCCGCGGCCATCTCCGTGCACCTGTTTGCCATGAGCGAAGCCGGCGCCCGCCGGGTCCTGCGGGTCGATCCCCGCGACCTGATCGCCTGGGGGCTGATCCTGGCGCTGGCCGCCGGAGTCATCGGCCTGTTCAGCGGCCAGCCGTTTCTCACTGCCCACTGGCTCACCGTGAGCCTGCCGGTGTTCGGTGAACTGAAGCTGGGTTCGCCCTTGCTGTTCGATCTGGGGGTGTTTCTGGTGGTGCTGGGCACCGCCAGCACCATCATCATCAACCTGGCGGAGCAGGACACATGACCAGCCTGATGGCCCTGGTGGTGGGCGTGCTCTACGCCGCCGCCATTTACATGATGCTGCGCCGCTCCATCGTCAAACTGGTGATCGGCCTGGTGCTGCTGTCCAACGCCGCCAACCTGCTGATCTTTACCGCCGCCGGCCTGCACCGGGATGCCCCGCCGCTGGTGCCGGATGACGCCCAGGTGCCCGCCGGCCTGGTCGCCGACCCGCTGGCCCAGGCACTGATTCTCACCGCCATCGTCATCGGCTTCGGGGTGCTGGCCTTCGCGGTGGTGCTGATCCGCCGGGCCTATGAGGTGGTGGAAGCGGACGACATGAACCAGATGCGGGATACCGACACATGAATCTGCTGGTTATCCTGCCCATTCTGATTCCCCTGGCAGCCGGGGCCCTGTCCCTGCTGGGACGCCACTCCCAGCGCGTGCAGGGCGCCCTGGCGGTCATCGGCGGCATCGCCCTGGTGATCAGTGCCGTGGCACTGTTACTGGCCACCTGGGAGCAGGGCCATATCGTGTCCGAGCTGGGCAGCTGGCCCGCCCCCTTCGGCATCGTGCTGGTCAGTGACCTGCTGGCCGCCATCATGGTGTTGCTCAGCGCCGTCACCGGTGCCGCCACCGCGTTTTACTCCCTGGGCAGCATCAGCATTGCCCATCGCAAGGCCGGTTATTTCCCGCTGATGCACTTGCTGCTGGCCGGGGTCAACGGCGCCTTCCTCACCGGCGACATCTTCAACCTGTATGTGTGGTTCGAAGTGATGCTGGTAGCGTCCTTCTCCCTGCTGATCCTGGGCGGCGAGCGCGCACAGATGGAAGGGGCCATCAAGTACGTGACCCTCAACCTGGTGTCCTCCGCCCTGTTCCTGTCCGCCGTGGGCCTGCTTTACGGCCTGGTGGGCACGCTCAACATGGCCGACATTGCCGTGAAGCTGGGTGAGGTGGATACCGGCATGACCACCGTGATCGCCATGCTGTTCATGGTGGCCTTCGGCATCAAGGCCGCGGCGTTTCCCTTCTTCTTCTGGCTGCCCGCCTCCTACCACACCCCCCAGGTGGCGGTGTCCGCCTTGTTCGCCGGCTTGCTGACCAAGGTGGGCGTGTATGCCCTGTTCCGGGTCTTCACCCTGATCTTCGACATGGATGACCCGCTGATCCATCAGGTGCTGCTGTGGGGCGCCGGGCTGACCATGGTCACCGGGGTACTGGGCGCCGCCGCCCAGTTCGAATTCCGCCGTATCCTGTCGTTCCATATCGTCAGCCAGATCGGCTACATGATGATGGGCCTGGCGCTGGCGTCGGTGAGCGTGCTGGCCCTGGCCGGCGGCATCTTCTACATCATTCACCACATCATCGTGAAGGCGAACCTGTTCTTTGTCAGCGGCCTGGTCTACCGCCTGCGCGGCAGCTATGAACTCAAGCAACTGGGCGGCCTGTACCGGGACAAGCCCTGGCTGGCGCTGCTGTTCCTGATCCCGGCCCTGTCCCTGGCGGGGATGCCGCCGCTGTCCGGCTTCTTCGGCAAGTTCATCGTTATTCGTGGAGGCGTTGAAGCCGGCGCCTGGGCCCTGGTCGCCGCCGCCCTGGTGGTGGGTCTGCTGACGCTCTACTCCATGACCAAGATCTGGGCCGAGGTATTCTGGAAGGCGGCCCCGGAACCGGCCGCCACTCCTGCCAGCGGCAGCAACACCGTGCTCTATGCCACCGTGACCGGCCTGGCACTGATCACCGTGGTCATCGGCCTGGGTGCCCAGCCGGTGCTGGTACTGTCCCAGGCCGCCGCCGAGCAGTTGCTGAACCCGAGCCTCTATATCACTGCAGTACTCGGAGAGGAGTCATGAGCCCGTTGAGCTGGAACCTGATCTTGGCCCTGATCTGGGCCGCCGTCACCGGCAACTTCAGCGGCGCCAACTTGCTGGTGGGCTTTGTATTGGGCTACCTGATTCTCGGCTTCGCCCTGCGCGACGTGCCGGACTTTGCCCGCTATCGCAAAAAAGTGCCCCGGCTGTTTCTGCTGCTGGGCCACTTCCTGCGCGACCTGGTGGCATCCAATTTGCGGGTGGCCTACGACGTGCTCACCCCCACCCATTACATGCGCCCGGCGGTGGTGGCGGTGCCCCTGCGGGCCAAGACCGATGGTGCCATCACCATCCTGGCCAACATGATTTCCCTGACCCCGGGCACCCTGAGCCTGGACGTGTCCAGCGACCGCAGCGTGCTCTACCTGCACGTCATGTACCTGGACGACGAGGAGGATCTACGCCAGCAGATCCACGCCCTGGAAGACCGGGTGCTGGCGTTACTGGAATAGGAGCCACTACACGCGGCAGGAACACAAAGCCGTTTTTTACCACAGAAGGCACAGAGAACGCTGAGTCAGAAAATGAACAACACTCAACGGTTCTGGTTTTTTATGTGGGAAGCGATGCTTGCATCGCGAATAACAGAGGTTTCGCTGGCACCTTGGCGATGCAAGGCCAAGGCACCTGGATCGCTTACCAGGAAATAGGTTGGCCTTTTCCTCAGTGAGCTCTGTGCCCTCTGTGGTAAAAAACGAGGCTGGCAACACGATCAACAACGGAGACCAACATGCTGGAAGGCGCCATATTTCTCAGCTATCTGCTGCTCAGCCTGGCGCTGTTATGCGCCCTGGTGCGGCTGGTGCGCGGCCCCACCCTGCCCGACCGGGTCGTGGCCCTGGAGCTGATGGCCTCGCTCACCGTGGCCTTCATCGGCATCTATGCCCTCAACAACGACCGGCCCGCCTTCCTGGATGTGGCCATGGTGCTGGCGCTCACCGCCTTCCTCACCGCCGTGGGCTTTGCCCGTTACCTGGAAAAAGGAGGCCACCGAGGTGATCAATGACCTGCTGGTATCGGTGATGATGGTCGCCGGCACCTTCTTCATGTTTCTGGCCGGCATCGGCGTACTGCGCATGCCCGACTTGCTGATGCGCATGCACGCCACCACCAAGGCCGGCACCCTGGGCGCCGGGCTGGTGATGCTGGCCGTGGCCACCCACTTCCTGGATGCCGGCGTCACCGCCCGCACCCTGGCCATCATCCTGTTCATCCTGCTCACCGCCCCGGTGGCCGCCCACGCCATCGGCCGCGCCGGCTACTTCGTGGGTGTGCCCCTGTGGGACAAGATGCTCAAGGACGACCTGAAAGACCGCTACGACCCGGACACCCACATCCTCCACAACCCGGACGACGACAAAGACACATGACGGTTTACCACAGAGGACACAGAGCTCACTGAGGGAAAACCGCCAATTTTTCGAAGTCCGCGTTTATGCTCGCGACAACACCACCTGTAGGAGCGCCTCTCGAGGCGCGAACCGGAGCCCAGGCGACGGAATCGCCCGCAGGGCAAGCCTGAACGGGTTCGCACCTCAAGAGGTGCTCCTACAGTCACCCCCGCCTGCCGAACCTGCCCAATTCCGCTACACTCTCCCCACTCACTAATCAGCAGAAGCCGAGCACCATGTCCGCAGCCGAAAAACCCATCATCCTCGTCGATGGCTCCTCCTACCTGTACCGCGCCTTTCACGCCCTGCCGCCGCTCACCACCTCCAGCGGCCA
>NZ_JABURH010000014.1:20600-32069 GCF_014762765.1 Alcanivorax sp. | reverse complement strand
GCGGGTCGTTAGCTCAGTTGGTAGAGCAGTTGGCTTTTAACCAATTGGTCGCTGGTTCGAATCCAGCACGACCCACCAAATTTAAAAGGGCTCGCCTACGGCGGGCCCTTTTTCGTTTCAGCCCTGTCCCGATTCCCTTCTTTTGTTCTCCCGTCGACACGTCTTGGTCTCGGCAAAACCCGATTTTCACCACAGAGGTCACAGAGGACACAGAGGTTATGCACTTTCCTCAGTGAACTCTGTGCCCTCTGTGGTGAAACAGATTTCTGGCCTTCAGCGGGCCACCAGCCCCTGGGCCGTGGGCAGGCCGTCTTCGCCATCCAGGGCCGGCTGCCAGACGGGCAGGCCGGCATCCTCAGCCAGTTGAATCATATTGGCGGTACCACGACCACCGGGGAAGGCCACCACTGCCTGGGGGCGACCGTGATGGAGCATGCGGCGGTTGCGCATGGGGCCGGCCGCACGGCCGTGGGCCACCCAGTTGGCCGGATAGCTGACCTGGTCGATACCGCTGTCATGGGCCCACTGGCTGGCCAGTCGATCTGCGCCACTGGCATTGCCGTGGATCAGCAGGCTGAAGGTGTTGTCCCGCAGCAGCCGTTCCAGGCTGCGGGTCAGTAATGCCTGGTCGGAAAAATCCCGACCGCCGCACACAAGAATACGCATTTCACTGTCCATATGATCAGTTTTTCGGGCAGTATAAAGAGTGCCGACCGGGATTGCACCTGCGGGGGAAGCTGCAGGTCAGAGCCTGATTGGAAGCTTCACGGGTTGTTGACTGTACACAGGTCTAAACTTGTACAAGCATAATTTCTTGTACAGGTATGAGGTGGCACATGATCAGCTCTGCAAAAATCCCGGTCGGCATCAGCGCCTGTTTGCTGGGCATGGAAGTGCGCCACGACAAGGGGCACAAACATTCCCGTTACTGCACTGGCGTTTTGTCCCGCTATTTCGAGTTTCGTTCCCTGTGCCCTGAAATGGGCGCGGGGCTGAGTGCCCCTCGCAAGGCCATGCACCTCACCGAGCAAAACGGCGCATTGCGGCTGATCACCACCGATGGGCTACGTGACCATACCGACCTGATGCAGGATTTCATCGCCCGCGCCATGCCCTCTCTGGCAACGCTGCGGGGGTATATCCTGATGGCCAAATCCCCAAGTTGCGGCATGGAGCGTATCCGGGTCTATAACGATGATGGCCATGTGCAGCATCGTGATGCCAGCGGCCTGTTTGCCGCAGCCCTGCAGACCCACTATCCGCTTATGCCCCTGGAAGAAGAAGGCAGACTCAATGACGACACCCTGCGGGAAAATTTCATCGAAAGGGTGTTCCTCTACGATGACTGGTGCCAGCTCCGTGAACATGGGCTGACGGCCCAGCGGCTTATCGACTTCCACAGCCGACACAAATTCCAGCTGCTGGCCCATTGCCAAAAAACCTACCGTCAGCTGGGGCCACTGCTTAGCGATCTGAAAGCCAGGCCGCTGGAGGAGATCGCCGAGGAATACATCCACGGCCTGATGGCCGCCATGAAGAAGCGGGTATCCCGTGGCGCCCATGTGAACACCCTGCAGCATCTGGCGGGTTTCCTGCGCGAGGGGTTGAGCGATACTGATCGGGCCTTGATCAATGAGCAGATCGAGGCCTACCTGCGCGAGGAGGTGCCGCTGATTGTGCCCATGACCCTGCTGCGCGGTGGTATGCGCAAGGTGCCGCAACCGTATCTGGAAAAACAGGGCTACCTGTCCCCCTATCCGGATGATCTGGGGTTGAGGAACCGGGTGTGAGCGATGCGCTGACCATTCAGCAGGCCAGTGAGCAGTGTGGCGTTAACCCGGTGACCCTGCGTGCCTGGGAACGCCGCTACGGCCTGCTGAAACCGGAACGCACCGCCAAGGGGCATCGACGCTACCGGTCCGCCGAGGTGGAACAGATCCGGCGTATTGTCCACTGGGTGGAAAAGGGGGTGCCCATCAGCCAGGTGGCTTCCCTGCTGTCAGGGGAGCAGGAACCGCCGCTGGCAGCAGATAACAGCATGCCCTGGACCCAGGCCCGGCAGGACGCCCTGCAGGCCCTGGAAGCCATGAACGTGCGCCGTCTGGAGCAACTGATCAACCGGTTACTGGCCGATTACAGCCATGGTCAGGTCATCCGCGAACTCACTGACCCCCTGCGTGAGCAGCTTGCCGTCAGTGCCTCCCTGTCTGCCCATCTGGCCCTGCTGGAAGCGGTGCTGACTCAGAAGTGGGCGGCACGGGCCCTGTCCCTGTCCCCCAGACGCCGAGAGTTCGGCTGGTTGCTGGTGCCAGTGGGCGATGCCCTGCCGGCTCTGGAGCTGGCCATGGTGTTGCAACGGCCCCTGTGGTGTCTGCAGCGAGGTGTGGATATGGATGCCCTGACGGCGTTGCTGGCTGACCGTCAGCGCTGTGGCGTTCTCTGGGTGATGGACCACAGGCCCAGCGCCAGTCAGCGCCAGCGTTTCTGGTCACAGCGGTCCTTGCCCTGGCCTGCAGCCTGCTGGGGCAGGGTGGTGGACACGCCACCGGCTACCGTCACCAGGTTGACCGGCGACCGTCAGGCGGTGACCGAGCAGCTGCTGGCATTGGAAGCGATGGACAGAACGGCAGGTGTGACGACGGTGGAAGACAACGGGGGGACCCCATGAATCTGGTCTGGTATCGCAACGACCTGCGCGTCCATGGGCACCGTGCCCTACAGCAGGCGCTGGAGCAGGATGAAACGGTGATAGCGGTGTACTGCCTGTGTGAGCAACAGTGGGACACCCATGAAGTGGCGCCGTTGCGTCGCTGGTATGTGCTGCAAAGTCTGCTTGAATTGGGCGAAGCCCTGGCAGACCGTGGTGTGGATCTGCATGTGCTGGATGCCGGCGACTTTGCCGCCGTGCCAGCGTTGATGGCCGACTTTGTGGGGGAGCACGGGATTGATCGTCTCTTCTGTAGCCGCGAGTACCCGCTTAACGAACTGAACCGGGACCGGGCGGTGGCCCAGGCGCTGGAGCCGCAGGGGGTGAAGATAACCGGCTTTGATGACAGCGTGCTGGTGCCCCCGCGTACCCTGAACACCGGCAAGGGTACGCCATACACGGTTTTCAGCGCCTATAAGAAACGCTGGGATGTGTGGCTCGATGGCCACTTTGAGCCGGTGGCCCCATTGCCTGCAGCTCGCGCCGCTAACGGCCGCTTTGTAGGCAAGGGTGTAGTGGAAAGCGCACTCAAAAAGCTGACAGTGGCTGATACGCTGACCCGTCACTGGCAACCGGGGGAAGCGGCGGCCCTGAAACAACTGGATCACTTTGCCGAGCATCACCTGGCCGGTTACCGCAAGCACCGGGACTTTCCCGCCGAGCCTGCCACCAGTGGGCTTTCTGCGGCCCTTTCGGCTGGCACTCTGTCACCGGCCAGCTGTTACCGGGCGGCGACCCGGGCCATGGCCGATGCGGGTGCCCGGGATGGCGCCGCCTGCTGGATTGGCGAGCTGGCCTGGCGGGATTTCTACCGCCAGATCATGGCCCGTTTCCCAAGGGTCAGTCGCGGTGGCGCGTTTCGGCCGGAAACCGAGTTGCTGCAGTGGTCCCGGGACCCTGACTTGTTCCAGGCCTGGTGCGAGGGCCGCACCGGCTACCCGCTGGTGGATGCGGCCATGCGGCAACTGGTGGCCACTGGCTGGATGCACAACCGTCTGCGCATGGTGACGGCCATGTTTCTCAGCAAGCATTTGTGGCTGGACTGGCGGCTGGGGGAGAGCTTTTTCATGCAGCACCTGATCGACGGGGATTTTGCTGCCAATAATGGCGGCTGGCAGTGGAGTGCGTCCTCTGGTACCGATGCGGTGCCGTATTTCCGGGTCTTCAATCCCGTACGCCAGAGCCAGCGTTTCGATGCCCAGGGGCAGTTTATCGCCCGCTGGGTGCCGGAATTGCGTGAGCTGGATAACAAGACCGTCCACGAACCCTGGAAGCAGCCTTTACTGGCGCCCGACTATCCGCCACCGGTGGTGCCCCATGCCGGTGTGCGCGAGCGGGTCACCGAGGCCTTCAAGGCCGCCAAGGCCCAGTACGACGACAGTCACCACAGCCCCACTAGCAAAAAGGAACAGGCATGAGTCAGCGTATTGCCATCGTCGGCGCCGGTATCAGTGGCCTCACCGCCGCCTGGTATCTGTCCCGGCACCATCAGGTGGACGTCTTCGAGGCCAACGATTATCTCGGTGGCCACACCTGCACCGTACCGGTGAGCCGGGAACATGGTGATTACGCCATCGATGTGGGCTTTATCGTTTTCAATGACCGCACCTATCCCAACTATCTGCGCCTGCTGGATGAACTGGGCCTGCAGGGCAAGCCCACCGCCATGGGGTTTGCGGTCAGTGACCAGCGCAACGGGCTGGAATATTGCGGTGACGGACTGGGCGGTATTTTTGCCCAGAAACGCAACCTGCTGAGCCCGTCCCACTGGCGCTTTATCGGCGACATTCTGCGTTTCAATCGCCATGCTCCCGGGTTGCTGGACAGTGAGGCGGGAGAAATGCCGCTGGGGGAATACCTGCGGCGTCACGGTTACGGGGAGCGTTTCTGCCGGGATTATATTCTCGCCATGGGTGGGGCTATCTGGTCCTGTTCTCTGGAGCAGATGGAAGTGTTCCCGGCAAAGTTCTTCATCCGCTTTTTCCAGAATCATGGACTGCTGTCGCTGACCAACCGACCCCAGTGGTATGTGGTGCCCGGGGGCTCCAACCAGTATGTGGCTCCTCTGGTGGAGCAGTGTTCAGCCCGTTTTCATACCCGTTCAGCGGTCAGTGCAGTTCGCCGCCATGAGCAGGGTGTCACCCTCACGGTGAACGGTGAACAGCAAACGTTTGATCAGGTAATTCTTGCCTGCCACAGCGATCAGGCCCTGGCTTTGCTTGCCGATCCGGACAGCCGAGAAGGCGATTGCCTGTCACGGCTTGGTTATCAGGATAACGAGGTGGTGCTGCATACGGATATCCGTCTGTTGCCCCGGCGGCAGCGAGTCTGGTCGAGCTGGAATGCCCTGTTGTTCGATGATGATCAGGAGCGCGTACAGGTGACCTATGACATGAATATTCTGCAGGGTATCCAGGCACCGGAAACCTTCTGTGTGACGCTTAACGCCACGGACAAGATTGACCCGGAGAAGGTCATTGCCCGCTATCACTTTGCCCATCCGCTGTTCACTCCTGACACGGTGGCGGCTCGCGAAGCACTGCTTGCGGACAATGGTGAAAGGCGCACCTGGTATGCCGGAGCATGGTGTCGCAATGGCTTCCATGAAGACGGCGTGGTGTCGGCCCTGGATGTGGTGCGGGCATTGTCCCCGGAGTCTGTGCCGTGATTACCCAGGCGATAGCAAGGGGCAAGGTCTGGCATCAGCGTCTGGTGCCGTTCCGCCATGGGTTCCACTACCCGCTGTGGCTAGTCTGGTGTGATCTGGCGGAGGTGGACGCAATGTTGGCAAAGCATTCTGGCTGGGGCCGTCGTTGGCGGCCAGTGGTGTTCCGTGACAGTGATTTTGTGGATGCTCGCCCGGACAAACTGGAAGACAAGGTCCGTGAAAAGGCGACAGCGCTGGGCCTGGAATGGTCTGGGGGCAGGGTGGTGATGCTGGGCCAGTGGCGCACCTTGGGGACGTTGTTCAATCCGCTGGTGTTGTATCTGCATTTTCCCGAAGACAGCGATCAGCCGGACAGCATGTTGGCTGAAGTACAAAACACCCCCTGGCGTGAGCGCCATTTCTACCCTCTGAACCTGCAAAAAAACGAACAAGGGGGTTGGCAGGTAAGTCACCCCAAGGCTTTCCATGTGTCCCCCTTTCTGCCCATGGCGCTGAATTATCACTGGGATCTTCACGTGGCTTTACCCGGCTTACGCCTAGTCTTGGAAGACAGAAAGGAAGATCAGGTCGTTTTCGTGGCAGGTTTGCAGCTGAATTTGCAGGAAGCCAGCAGTCGCACAATGGGAACGGTGGTCTTCCGGTTCGGCGCCCAGGGATTGGCTACGTTGCGTGCCATTTACTGGCAGGCATTCCGGCTCTGGCGCAAAGGGGCAAGGTTCCATTCTCACCCCGGCAAAAACAGTAACAATCGGTACGGAGATTGACCGCATGCTGTCTGGCGAAAAAGCCACAACAAATTCATTACAACACAGTGTGACAATCAGCTGGCCACAGTCCGTGGCTCGCAAGTTGGTGCTGGCTCGGCTCAATGCGTTGCCGCATGGCGCTCTTCGTATTCACGAACCCGATGGCAATCAGGTCATTCTCGGCAGCAATTCTCACAGCGAAGCGGCCATTATCCGTCTGCGTGATTGGCGCACCTATACCATGATGATGAGTGGCGGTGCCCTGGGTGCGGCAGAAGCTTACATGGAAAAAGGCTGGGATAGCCCGGACTTAGTGGCAGTAATCCGTTACTTTGCCGCCAACGTAGACGCCATGAAAGCCCTGGAAGGTGGCATGGCATTGTTGTCCCGGCCGGCCCTGAAAATGCTGCACCGCTATAACCGTAATTCCCTGCAGGGTTCACGTCGCAACATCTCTGCCCACTATGATCTGGGCAACGATTTCTTCAGCCTGTTCCTCGATCGCAGCATGATGTACTCCAGTGCGGTGTTTCCCCGTCCGGATGCCCCGCTGGAAGAAGCCTCCGACTACAAGCTGGAAAAAATCTGCCAGTACCTGTCACTGGCGCCAGGTATGACCTTGCTGGAAATCGGCACTGGCTGGGGCGGTCTCGCCATTCATGCGGCCAAGCATCATGGCGTTCAGGTCACCACCACCACCATTTCCCGGGAGCAGGCCCGCCATGCCCGTGAAAGGGTTCAGGCTGAGGGGCTTGAGGGTAGAGTGACGGTGCTGGAAGAGGATTATCGGGAGCTCACCGGTCAGTATGATCGTGTGGTCTCCGTGGAAATGATCGAAGCAGTGGGAGCGGAGTTTTTGCCGAGCTATTTTCAGGTGCTCGGAGAAAGGCTCAAACCGGATGGCAAACTGGTATTGCAGGCCATTACTGTGCCGGACCAGCGCTACGAGCATGCCCGCAAGCAGGTCGACTTCATTAAACGCTATATCTTCCCTGGCGGCTTCCTGCCCAGCGTGTCGGTGATGTGCCAGCATTTGACAGATCATACCCGCATGGTCGCCACGGAGCTTCACGACATCGGACATGACTACGCGCTGACCCTGAATCACTGGCGTCAGCGTTTTCTCGCGAACTTGCCAAAAGTCCGTGAGTTGGGTTTTGACGAGCGTTTTATCCGTATGTGGGATTACTACCTTTGCTACTGCGAAGGGGCGTTCCTGGAGCGAGCCATCAGTACCGTGCATCTGGTTGCCGCCGGCCCTGACTACCGTCCGGGATCTTGAAAAGCCGCCCGTCCGGGCGCATTTTAACCCTTAAGGGTATCCACGCGGCGCCGCCCCGGCGCTACGTTGTGGTATTATGCCCGCCCTGATTTTCTGGTTATTACCTAAGTTATTGATATCAGGGGGAAACCCCGGGCGGTGAAGCCAATGACTGCAGAGGCACAAGCACTGGTACAGGCCCATTTGGCCAAGGTGGTACACGAAGACTCGCTCAGCGAGGATCAGCGTGCATCCTACCGCCAGCGCATTAAGGAATTGTTACGCCAGCGCGACGCGGTACTGGTGGCCCACTACTATACCGATCCCGAAATTCAGTCCCTGGCGGAAGAAACCGGTGGCTGCGTGTCCGATTCCCTGGAAATGGCCCGCTTCGGCAAGGAGCACCCGGCGTCCACTCTTATCGTGGCCGGGGTCAAGTTCATGGGCGAGACCGCCAAGATTCTCAGCCCGGAAAAACGCGTTTTCATGCCTACCCTGGAAGCGACTTGCTCGCTGGATATCGGCTGTCCCGAGGACGAATTTGCCGATTTCTGTGATCAGCACCCGGATCGCACCGTGGTGGTGTACGCCAATACCTCGGCGGCGGTGAAAGCCCGCGCCGACTGGGTTGTCACGTCCTCTATTGCGGTGGAGCTGATTGAGCATCTGGACCGCAACGGTGAAAAAATCCTCTGGGCCCCGGACAAGCACCTGGGCAGCTATGTGCGCGACAAGTCCGGTGCCGATGTACTGTGCTGGGATGGCGCCTGCATCGTGCATGAGGAATTCAAGGCCAAGGGGCTGCAGGATCTGAAAGCGGCCTACCCGGACGCTGCCATTCTGGTACACCCGGAGTCGCCGGCGCCGGTGGTGGAAATGGCGGATGTGGTGGGCTCTACCTCGCAGCTGATCAAGGCGGCCTGCGAGATGGATAACGACGCATTCATCGTCGCTACCGACAAGGGCATCTTCTACAAGATGCAGCAACTTGCTCCGGGCAAAACCTTCCTGGAAGCGCCCACTGCCGGCTCCGGTGCCACCTGCCGCAGCTGTGCCCACTGTCCGTGGATGGCCATGAACGGTCTGCAGAACATGCTGGCTGTGCTGGAAGACGATAATGGCATGGGCCAGGAGATCTTTGTGGATCCGGATCTGGCGGAAAAAGCCATGGTGCCACTCAATCGCATGCTGGACTTCGGGACGTCGCTGAAAAAATAACGTCTGACGCCGGGCGTTATCAGAACCTTTCTTCCGATAACGCCTTCATGGTTTGCAGCCGGCCATTGAGCTTGCTGTACAACGCAAAATCATTCTCCGCATCACGCAGCGCATATTCCATCTGCTGCATGGCCTGCTGATCCCTGCCACGCAGGAACTGGCTCTCTGCCCGTGCATGCAGTGCCCGCACCTTGTCGCCGCTGTTGCCATAGGCGTCGGCGGCAAGCTCCCAGATATAGGGGTTGTTGGAGCGCTGGTTGAGTAATGGTTTGAGTACCGGCAGAGCCCGGGCCGGTTGTTCGCTTCTCAACAATGCCTTGCTCATCAGAATGGATGCTGGGTAATTGTCCGGAGAAAGATCCAGTACTCGTTCAGCCTGACTGATGGCTTGAGCGTAATCCCCTTCGTCCAGTGCCACTTCCACCAGCCCGAGCCGGAACCACAGCTGGTCCGGGTGTTCCTCGGCCAGCGCTTGCATGATTTTTCTGGCCTGGCCAAAGCGGTCGGCACGCAGATAACTCAGTGCCAGCCCGTAGCGGGCTGCCTGCAAGCCCAGGGCGTTACGTTCGTTGCTGTATCGCTGGAAGTGGTCGATGGCGTGGTTGTCGCCCTGAATAAAAGCAGCCTGGAGTCGGGCCTGCACCAGAAGAAAATGTAATGAGGAATTCATTCGTGGTGAGGGCAGGGAGCGTGCCCGGGAGCGGCTGTCGGCGATTCGACTTTCGGTCACCGGGTGAGTGAGCAGAAATTCGGGAGGGTCGCCGGCAAAGCGCTGGTTATTGTGCATACGCTCAAAGAAACGAGGCATGGCATCCGGGTCCATGCCTGCGGCGGCCAGGGTCTGCATGCCCACCCGGTCCGCTTCCCGCTCGTTCTGGCGGGAATAAGCCAGCTGTGCCTGAATGGCGCCGGCCTGGGTGGCAGCGATACCGGCCATACCCGCTTCGCCATCGCCGGCAATGGCCACCGCCAGGCTGGCGAGCATGGCGGCCAGCACGGCGGTGTTCATCTTTTTCGAGTCCAGATAACGGCGGGCAAAATGCCGCTGGCTGACGTGGGCAATTTCGTGGGCTACCACGCCGCCTACTTCGTCTTCGTCGCGGGCATTGAGGAACAGCCCGGCGTTAAGACCGATCACCCCGCCGGGTACCGCAAAGGCGTTAATCTGGCGGCTGTTGATGACCACGATTTCCAGATTGGGCTCTTTCAGATCGCTGTAGGAGGCAAGGCGGTAGACCAGGCTTTCCACATACTCCTGTACCAGCGGATCGGACATGATTGAGGTCTGCCCACGCAGGCCGCGCAGCCAGCTCCTGCCCAGCCGGTATTCCTGGTCGGCGGACATAAGCGCGGCAGTAGGGTCACCGAGAACCGGCAAGTCGTCGTTGGCGCTGGTGGCTGCCAGGGTGCAACAACTCATCAATAAGAGCGTGCGTAGCAAAAACTTCAAGTAGGTGCTCCCGTGATTATTTGTGCTGGCCGACACAGGCCGGCCCTTATTCCATAGCCGGGTTGTGACTATAATGCCGGTAGACTAGAGACGAATGAAGCGCCCGTATGAGCGATCAGCCTATCGACCTGCAGATTGATGCCTCCAGCCTGCAATGTCCCATGCCATTGCTGAAGACCCGGCAGGCGCTGAGGCATCTGAAACCGGGGCAACTACTGGAGGTTATCGCCACCGACGCCGCTTCCGCCGACGACATTCCTGCCTATTTGAGACAATCCTGCCACGAGCTGGTTCGCATGGACGAAAATAAGGGCCACTATGCCTTTGTGATTCGCCGCGGCGAACAGGAGAGCTGATGTTACGTATCCTCAAGAACTGGTCTGAAAAGTACTTCTCCGACGAGGAGGCGGTGTATCTGCTGGTGGTATTGCTGGCCGCCGGACTGGTGATCCTGTTTTTCGGTGGCATGTTGGCGCCGGTGCTGGCCGCCATTGTGATTGCCTATCTGATGCAGGGGCTGGTGGCCGGGCTGGAGCGCAAGGGCATGCGGCGTCTGCTGGCAGTAAACCTGGTGTTCACCCTGTTCCTGGGTTTGCTGATCGCCACCCTGGTGGTATTGCTGCCCATGGTCTGGCGCCAGACCCTGCTGCTGGTGCAGGACCAGTTACCCCATTTGCTCAAGAACGGAGAAAGCTGGCTGAGGCAGTTGCCGGAACATTACCCGGAAGTGATCTCCATGGAGCAGGTCAATTCCATCGTTGCGGTGATCCAGCGACAGGTGGCAGAAGCCGGTCAGGGGGTGCTGACGCTGTCACTGGCATCCATCCCCAACCTGGTGGAGGTGATGGTGTTTCTGGTGCTGTTGCCGTTGCTGGTGTTCTTTTTCCTCAAGGATAGGGAAGCGATTATCGGCTGGATGATGCGCTTTTTGCCCAGACGTCGCCGGATTCTTGATCATGTCTGGCATGAAATGGATGACCAGATCGCCAACTATGTCCGCGGCAAGGCCATCGAGATATTGTTGGTGGGCAGCGTCACCTTCATCGCGTTTCTGTTGCTGGGCATGCACTACACTGTGCTGTTGGCGGTGCTGGTGGGGTTGTCCGTGGTGGTGCCCTACATCGGTGCTACCGTGGTGACACTACCGGTGGCTGTGGCCGCCTATGTACAGTTTGGCTGGAGTGGGGATTTTGCCCTGGTGATGGTGATTTACGGTGTCATCCAGTTCATTGATGGCAATATTCTGGTGCCGCTGCTGTTCTCCGAGGCGGTGAACCTGCACCCGGTGGCAATCATTACTGCCATCCTGCTGTTCGGCGGCCTGTGGGGCCTGTGGGGTGTCTTCTTTGCCATTCCCCTGGCGACCCTGATCAAGGCGGTGATCAATGCCTGGCCCCGGCAGGCGGATTACCCTGATGC
>NZ_JABURH010000014.1:0-20398 GCF_014762765.1 Alcanivorax sp. | reverse complement strand
CCTAGATACCCAGTTCGTCCAGCTCCGCCAGCAGATCTTCGTGATGGCTCTTGGTTTTGAACTTGTCCATCACCTTTGCCAACTTACCGTCCTTGCCGACAATAAAGGTAGTGCGGATGAGTCCCATGAACTCCTTGCCCATGAACTTTTTCATGCCCCAGCAACCGTATTTTTCTGCGATGGCGTGATCCTCGTCGGATAGCAGGGTGAAGTTCAGATCATGCTTGTCGATAAACTTGGGCAAGCGTGCAACCGGATCCGGGCTGATGCCGAATACCACCACGCCACGTTTTTCCAGCTCGGCTTTGGTGTCACGAATGCCGCAGGCCTGGGTGGTACAGCCCGGGGTGAGTGCCTTGGGGTAGAAGAAAATCACCACCGGATTTTTGCCCTTGAAAGATTTCAATTCAACCGGGTTGCCGTCCTGATCGAGCAGTTTGAAGTTGGGTGCCAGATTACCAATCTTGGGATGTGCCATATCGGGTCCGCTTCTCTTTCATGATGTTGATGGTTTTACCGAGTGGAGTGAAACGCTCAGCGTTTCGGCGTCATGGTGGCGTCCAGATTGCGTGCTTCGCAGAAATCCAGGAAGGCATCACGCAATTCGGCCACTGATTGTTCCGCGTTCATGCTCAGCACCAGGTGAAGGCTGAACATGCGGGTGCCGGTATGGGGCGCGGCATAGGTGCCGGTGTGCAGGTCATCGATGTTGATGCTGCGCCGGGAAAAGAAATTGGCGATTTCGTGGACGATGCCCGGGTTGTCCATGGCCACCACTTCCACCTCGTAGGGCAGGGCACGGGCCTGCAGGTCACGAGGACGGGTACGCTTGAGGGTGATCAGCAGCTCCAGTTCGCTGGCCAGGCTGTCCCGGTCTGCTTCCAGCTGATCCAGGGTGGCGTCACTGCCGGACACCAGCATCAGCACGGCAAACTCGCCACCCAGCACGGTCATGCGAGAGTCGAGAATATTACCGTTGTGTTCCAGTACTGCCCGGGACAGGGATTCCACAATGCCCGGGCGGTCTGAACCCAGGGCCGAGATAACGATGAGTTGTTCCATGATGTGCTCCGCAGGCATTGTCGTATTGTTTGGTGAGAGTTTAGAGGTTGCAGGTTTTTTCTGCACGGGTGCAGGAGTCACGCATCTGGCGTCCAGCGTTTTCGAGGTTTACCATAGCGCCCTTCACCCGACGACAGGGTCCGGTGCACCGGAATAATCGCGATTGCGCCCGATTGGCGCAAAACAGGAGACAGGCATGATCCGTGGCAGCATTGTAGCGCTGGTAACCCCCATGCGCGCAGACGGAGCAGTGGACTGGGAGCGTTTGCGCGCCCTGGTGGACTGGCATGTGGAGCAGGGCACCCACGCCATCGTGGCGGTGGGTACCACGGGCGAATCCGCCACCCTGGGTTTTGAAGAGCACGACAGTGTGATCCGTGAGGTCGTGGCCGTGGCCAAGGGCCGTATCCCGGTGATCGCCGGTACCGGCGCCAACAACACTGAAGAAGCCATCCGCCTGACCCGTGACGCCAAGCGTGACGGCGCCGATGCCTGCCTGTTGGTAACGCCTTACTATAACAAGCCGCCCCAGGAGGGCCTCTACCAGCATTATCTGGCGGTGGCCCGGGCGGTGGATATTCCGCAGATTCTCTACAATGTGCCCGGCCGTACCGCCTGTGATCTGTTGCCGGAAACCGTGGAGCGGCTGAGCAAGGTGCCCAACATCATCGGCATCAAGGAAGCCACCGGTAATCTGGAGCGAGCCCGGGAAATCCGTGAGCGTTGCGGCGACGATTTCATGCTCTATTCCGGCGATGACGCTACCGCCATGGATTTCATCCTGGCCGGTGGCCATGGTGATATCTCGGTAACTGCCAACGTGGCGCCAGCCAAGATGGCCGCCATGTGCGAAGCCGCCCTGGCCGGTGATGCGGATCAGGCCCGTGCACTGAATGCGGAACTTGAGCCCCTTCATCGTGATCTGTTTATTGAAGCCAATCCGATCCCGGTGAAATGGGCACTTTATGAAATGGGCCTGATTGACCTTGGTATCCGCTTGCCGTTGGTACCGCTGTCAGAAGCGGCCCAGCCGCGGTTGCGTGAGACCATGCGCCAATGCGGCCTGCTGGAGGTTAAATGAAGAAAGCGGCGTTAATGCTCGCCCTGGTGGTATCCGCAGCATCCGGTTGTAGCTGGTTACCGGACAGCAGCCTGAATTACCGCAATGCGCAAGTGCTGGAGCCGATCCAGGTTCCCGAAAATGGCGTATTCATCGGCGAGCAACCGCTTTATTCTGTGCCCCGTCAGGAAGAACGCCTGGTGGGCCGTGGTGAAGACGAAAAACGCTTTACCGTGCCCAAGCCGCCACAGCTGGTGGTGCTGGGCAGTGCTGACGATGAGGAGGCACAGCAGCCAGCCCCCAAGGATGCGTCTTCCAAAGCGATACTGGCCCGTGATGGCAACGGTTACCCGATTATCATGATGTCTACCCGCTTCGCCTGGGCTTGGGAATACGTGGGAGAGGCTCTGGCTAACACGGACCTGAAGGTAAGCGACCGGGATCGTGAAGTGGGCATTTATTACCTGAAAGTCCCCGAGCGCTATACCCTGGGTGCCAAGACCGCCCAGCTGAAACTGAGTCATACCACCAATGGTATCCAGGTGGCAGTGTTGAATGAGGAAGGCTCAGCGCTGGTGGAAAAGACCCCGGGTCAGGCCATTCTCGAACGCATTTTTGAAGAACTGAATTAAGCCTATGAAGCTGGCATCCCTGGGCAGTGGCAGCAAGGGCAACGCCACCCTGGTGGAAGCGGACGATACCCTGGTATTGATCGACTGCGGGTTCACCGTCAAGGAAACCGAGCAGCGACTGGCTCGGCTGGGTCTGGCCGCAGATCAGCTAAGCGCGATTCTGGTAACCCATGAGCACGGTGATCATATCCGCAGTGCCGGGGCCCTGGCCCGCAAGACCGGTTGCCCTGTGTACAGCTCCTTCGGCACTGCCAGTGCTGTGCAAGGCAAGCGTACCAGCCTGAGTGGCGCCAACTGGCAGGAAGTGCGCCCCGGGCGCACTTTTACCATCGGGGCGTTGCAGATCCTGCCGGTACTGGTGCCCCATGATGCGCGGGAGCCTTGCCAGTACCGCTTTAGCTGGCAGGGCCGTACTCTTGGTGTGCTCACTGACCTGGGCGCAATTACCCCCCATGTGGTGGAGGCCTACCAGGATTGCGATGCGCTGGTGCTGGAATGCAATCATGATGCGCAGATGCTGGTTCATGGCCCTTACCCACCGTCGTTGAAACGTCGCGTGGGTGGTATGTTGGGGCATCTGAGCAATGATCAGGCGGCGGCGCTGCTGCGCCAGGCTAATGTGGATCGCCTGCAGCATCTGGTGCTGTCGCACCTGAGTGAGCAGAACAACACGTCCCGGCATGCACTGGATGCCATTGAGCGGGTAGTGACCCGCGGGCGTGAAAGAATTGGCGTTGCCAGCCAGACGGAAGGGTTTGGTTGGCTGCAAGTACATTAATACTGACCTGAGTAAAGGCCTTTCCATGGAAAAACGCGACGAGTTGTATGCCGGCAAAGCCAAGTCTGTGTACACCACCGATGACGCGGACAAACTGATCATGCTGTTCCGCGACGACACCTCGGCCTTTGACGGCAAGAAAAAAGAGGCGTTGGCGCGTAAGGGAGCGGTGAACAACCAGTTCAATGCCGCCATCATGGAAAAGCTCAAGGCGGCGGGCATTCCCTGCCACTTCGAAAAAATGCTGTCGCCAGTGGAATCGCTGGTGAAAAAGCTGGAAATGATTCCGGTTGAGTGTGTGGTGCGCAACATTGCCGCTGGTTCCATCTGCCGTCGCCTCGGCGTGGAAGAAGGGCTGGAGCTGAATCCGCCCACCTTTGAATTCTTCCTGAAGAACGATGATCTGGGTGATCCCATGGTCAACGACTACCATATCCGCAGCTTTGGCTGGGCCACCGACGAGCAGGTGGCGCAGATGAAGACCCTGACCTTCCAGGTCAATGAGGTGCTCAAACAGCTGTTCCTGGATGGCGGTATGCTGTTGGTGGATTACAAACTGGAATTCGGCGTGTTTAATGGTGAGGTGCTGCTGGGCGATGAATTCAGCCCGGACGGCTGCCGGCTGTGGGACAAGGATACCCGCGAGAAACTGGACAAGGACCGTTTCCGCCAGGGCCTGGGTGGCGTGGTGGAAGCCTATGAAGAAGTGGGGCGTCGACTGGGGATGCAGTTCCAATACTGATTCACGGCGTTCAGGTACAAAACACCCTGAAGAATAATAAGGAGCAACTATGAAATCCGTAATGCGTCTGGCGGTGGTGGGCCTGTTGGCTGCCACCCTGAGCGGCTGCTTTCTGACCAAGCTGGCAACAACCCCGATGCGACTGGTCGGTGCTGCCGGCTCCGTGGTGGGCGCGGTACTGTCCATTATTCCGGTGGCCGGCAACGCCGCCGATGAAGCACTGGAAAAAGTGGACGGTGCCATCGATACCACCGCCGACAGTATCGACAAGATCCCGCTGTAACAGGGCTCCCTGGCTCTGCTGACGCCGGACCGGGGTTCTCCATGCTTGTAATCCGCGGGGGGGTTGTGAAAAATACAGGCTCCCCGGCCCGCTTGCGGCCTGACCAGGCGTGAAAAGCCCTGGCTGAATAACAACAATAACCGGAGTTCGCCATGCACCGCTGGCTACTGTCCTTCCTTATGCTCATGCCTTTGCCGGCTGCGGCAGACGATCTGCTTCTCGGCCTTGGCTATCTCAACGGTCTTGCCGGATTGAACCTGGAGTGGGCCACTGAGCACAACAGCTTCTACGCCATGCCGGCCCTGTACCTGGATTCCGGTGGTCTCGACACTGATGAGCCCCGCTGGGTGGCCGGTTGGCGCCATAAAATGGAGCGCGGCCTGATGTCCGAGAACGGCTTCTATACAGGCTTGATGGCTGGGGATCTGGGCGGCGAGCGTCACTATGAGCGTCTTGGTGTCGGCGTGGAACTCGGCCACCAATGGGTGAAGCCCTATTCTCGCTGGACCGTCAGTGCGGCGGTGGGGGCCATCGAAGCCCTGGACTGTGACGAATACAAAGCGGCGTTTCGCTGTGATAGCGAAGAAGAGCGAGACAATAACGATCTGGATGTGGAGCCGGTCGTCGTGCTGGGCATCAGCTTCAGTCTGCGCCGCTGATCTTCAAACCCTTTCCTCTTTCTCTGTGCAAGTGGCTTTGCCGGCTGAATAAAGGCGGTATGGACGCTTGCATTTTGCTGTTTGCCCCGATTGAGAGCAGAAGTTTTGCACAGCGTTTAACCGTTTTTCATGCCGTCTGTGAATGTTCTTGGCTAACTTGTTGATTTGCGGTAAATGATTTTAAGTTGTTGTTTTATAAGCTTTTAATAAAACGGCCATTTTTTCATCATTCTGGGGGAAGGGCAGAGAAAATCGGCGCTGGCGGCAGTTCCTGACAGTCTATACACAAAGTTATCCACAGATGCTGTGAGTAACTTTTTGTGCTCAAAATAGTGGCAGCAAACGGGTTTGCCGGGACATTTGTCGCCTATCCACATTGCCGCGTATGCCGCAAACAAGAAACCGTAGGTTCAGGAGCTCCCTAGCGCCGCAGCATAGGCAATGGCCGCCAGGGCTGGCTAAGTAATTGCTGCCCGCTGAGCTTGAGCAGCAGGCGATGGAAGCCGGCATTGGGGAAGGCTCGTTTGATCAGCCGGACCCGGGCCATGGGGACGCCGAAGCGCATCAGGCCCAGACTCACATCCATCCAGTCTGCGCGCCGGAATACCTCAGCCAGATTTGCCGGGTCATTGTGGTAGCGGCTGATCTTGTGGTGGTTCAGGATCATGGCGCGAACGATGGCACGGTGATGGTCAAGTTGCTGCTCTTCCAGGTAGTGTTCCGCCAGACGGGCGGAAGGCTGCAGGTAGTCAAACGTGCCGGCCAGCCAGATGCCGGCATCGTGGAAGAAGGCGGCAATCTCCAGAGCTTCCCGTTCCTCTTCATCCAGGGGTCTTTGTGCGGCTACCAGATTGACGAGCCGGTAGACGTGGTTGCGGTAGGGGGTCTGTTGCTTGCCAAAGCGTTCCGCATAGTAATCAAAAAGTGCATCTACGCGGGGTAATTGTGTAATCAGGTCTGGGGACATCCTGTGTACCTGGTGATTCTTTATTGTCGTGCCCTAACAGATCCAGAGCACCTTTTCGTTTTCATACTGGCCAGTAATGGCTGTGAAATCCAGAGGGTGGGGGTAAAACTGAGAGCAGGGACACATCCGGGGGCTCTGGGGAATGCCCGATAGCTGGCTATTGTAGGCAATTGGTTGTCAGCTATTGGTGGTTCGTCAACCTTGTACTATAGTCGGACAAGAATTTCGGGATTGTTCAACAAGCATAGCAGTGCAACGCCTGCATGGAAGCCAGACGGCTCGCCGGCAGGTGCAGCTGACAGGTTGTTGAGTGCTGATCAGATCCCTTCAAGGAGTGCCTGTGAGCTTCAAAGCCAAAGAAAGCCTTTCCGAACAGATAGCCCAGCACCTGGCCAAGCAGATCATTCACGGTGACATGCTGGCCGGCGATCGCATTCAGGAGCTGCGTGTCGCTGGCGAACTGGATGTGAGTCGTGGCTCCGTGCGCGAGGCACTGCTGATCCTGCAGCGCCGCCAGCTGATCGATATCCTGCCGCGCCGGGGTGCGGTAGTGAAGGAAATGTCCGAAGCCCATGTTCGCAGCCTCTACGAGGTGATGCAGGTGTTGCTGGGCCTGGTGATCCGCAAGGCCATCAAGGTGGTGCGCGAAGATGATCTGGATGCCTTTATCGAGCTGGTTCATGGTCTGCAGGTGGCAGCGGAAGAGCGCGATCTGGATGCTTTCTTTGTGCTCAGTTTCCAGTTCCTTGAGCATGCCTACCCGTTTGCCCGCAATGTGTTTGTGGAAGATATCCTCATTAACATGCAGCCGGCCATGCAGCGGGCCTATTTCATGGCTCTGCACCTGGAAGCCGATGAGGTGAAGGAATGCCTGTCTTTCTTCAAAGCCCTCGTAGAAACCATCTTTCGCCGTGATGTGCGGTCGGCGCTGGAAATCATCCGTGAGTTCGCCGAGCACCAGTCTGAACTGGTGGAGGAATCCATCACCCGTGCCCGCCAGATAGAAACGGCCTGGGGGTCGCGTCGGCGTAAATAAATTGACCCTTGCCCTGCGCCGCCAAGCTGCATAGAATTGCCACCCTCTTCAGGCACGTAGCTCGGTTGGTGAGGGCATCAACCTGAAGATCGCCATAGAACCGTAGCTCAGTTGGTTAGAGCGCCGCCTTGACATGGCGGAGGTCGGCGGTTCGAATCCGCCCGGTTCTACCAAGATTCAGAAAAAGGGTTTGTCGCAGTGATGCGGCAAACCCTTTTTTCGTTTGGCCCCTTTTTCACGCTGCCCTGTAGAATACCTGACACTCTGGAGCCGACGAGAACGTTGGGATGCCTGACATTGATTATCTCGGGGCTGCCCGCCCGGCCCTGATTCTTTACCTGCCGCATCGGCCGAACGGTCTTGCCCGGTTGCAGCAACGCCCTGACGCTACTGAACTGGTGGCGGCCAATTCCAACCACTGGCGCAAGATCGTGAACCTGCTCGCCAAGATGGCCAGCCCGGTGGCGGAGGATTGGCGGCATTTTCGGGATGAATGTCTGTTCCAGAACACCGCACTTTGTTTTGTGCCAGCAATGACCGACAAGGAATGCTGGCACTGGATTGGAGGCAGGGACAATCTGCAGCGTTTTGCCGGCTTGCAGCACAATGCCTGTCCGCTGGCTGGTGCTCCCGGGGTTTCCGTGGACACGGAGCGCCGCTTGCTACTAACCCCTTACCCGGACTATCGCCAGCTCAGCAACGCGTTGCTGGAAAAGGTGCGTCTTTGTCTTGAGGAGCAGGGCTTCTATGGCAGGGTTTGCCCATGACGCTGCCGTATTTTCTTGGCTGCCCGCAGTGGCAGCACCCCGGCTGGAATGGTCGTCTGCCTGCCGGCGAGAGTCCTCTGGAACGCTATAGCCGGGTCTTCAATAGTGTCGAGGGCAATACCTCCTTCTACGCCACCCCGTCACGCAAGCAATGTGAACAATGGCGGGCCCAGGTGCCGGAGGGTTTCCGGTTCCTGTTCAAGTTTCCCCGGCAGATCACTCATGACTGTTTGCTACAGGGGGTTGATGGGCAGGCGCGGGCATTTCTGGATGTGCTGGCTCCGCTGGCGGATGTGCTCGGGCCGTTCTTGCTACAGCTTCCCGCAGCTTTCGGGCCGGAGCGATTGGAGGATTTGTGGCGCTTTGTGGAGGCGCTGCCGGCACCGTTCGCTTGCACGGTAGAAGTACGTCACCGGGATTTCTTCGCCAAGGGCGAGGCGGAGAGGGCGCTCAATCGCGGCCTGCGCGAGCGCAATCTGGCCCGGGTCTGTTTTGATAGCCGGGCGTTGTTTGCCGCCAGCGCGGAGGATGCTGCCACACGAGAGGCTCAGCGCAAGAAGCCCCGCCTGCCAGTGCATGTGCTGCCCGGTGACGCATCGCCGGTGATTCGTTACGTCGGGCATCCGGATCTGCAGGCCAACCGGGCGTTTCTTGCGCCCTGGGTGGAACGGGTAGCGAACTGGATAGCGGCGGGGGAGGGCCCTTACGTTTTCATACACATGCCGGACAACGGTGATGCGCTGGCTCTGGCGGCATTGTGGCACGGTATGCTGATGGAACGTTTGCCGGGGCTGGCACCGTTGGCGTTGGGGCAGCAGGTGGATCAGCCTGGATTGTTTTGAGACAACGTTGCGAGTTGCGAGAAGCGAGGTTCGAAGCACAAAACCATGACCGGCTTTCGTGCCTCATCACTCGCGTCTCGTTACTGATTAATTCAGCGCGATCAGGGTGTCGTCACGGCGACGGCTGTTTTCCGCCCACACCAGCAGGTCGTAGTAGCGGCGGATGTGGCGGACGTAGATCACTGCCTGGCCACCGCGGGCATTGCCGTATCGCAGCTGGCCGGCGTAGGCCGGGTTGGCCAGCATCGGCAGGCGCTGTTTTACATCCTGCCAGTTGTCCGGGTTTCCGCCCTGATTCTGGGTCAGCACGCGGGCGTCTTCCAGGTGACCGAAGCCCACGTTATAGGCGGCCAGGGCCATCCAGGTGCGGCTCGGTTCCGGGATGCGCGCCGGGATGCGTTCGTGGGTATGACGCAGGTAGTCGGCGCCGGCCAGGATGCTCTGGGCCGGGTCGGTGCGATCACTGATACCCATCTGGCGCGCGGTATCGTTGGTGAGCATCATCAGGCCCTTCACCCCGGTGGGGGAGATGGCGCCGGGATCCCACAGGGACTCCTGGTAGGCCAGAGCGGCCAGCAGGCGCCAGTCGAAGCCGCTGTTGTCTTCCGCCTGGCGGAACAGCTCCTCGTAGCGGGGCAGACGTTCTTCCAGGTGGCGCATGAAGCTGCGCGCTGCATACAGGTTGAACTGTTCCACATGACCGTAGAAACGGTCTTCCAGCTTGGCCGTGGTGCCATTGGCCTTGGCCTGGGTCAGGTAGCGCTGGGCGGCCAGGTACAGGCTCTGGTCATCCTTGGGACTGAATGCCCAGGCAAGAGGCATATCGGTGGCGGCGGTGTAGTCGGCAATCAGCTCCGGCCACAGGGCGCGCTGCAGGGTGTAGTTGTTGGAGTGGATCAGGGTGTAATCCATCTGGCCGTCTTCCACCAGGGCCAGCAGCTGTTCAGGGCTGGCGTCTTCCACTTCCTGGAATTCCAGACCCGGATTTTCCAGTTGTGCCTTTACCAGCAGTTCCGCGTGGCTGGAACCGGCGGACACGGCAACCTTCTTGCCGGCCAGGTCTGCCAGGTCACGGATACGCGGGGTGTCCAGACGACGCACCACCAGGGAATCCACTTTCTGGTAGTCGGTGGTGAAGTGAAGGCTCTCGCTGCGTTCTGCAGTGGCCACCAGGCCGGCCGCGGCCATATCGGCGGTGCCTTTGCGAATGGCATAACGGATATAGGAGGGGTCGTCGGATTCCAGCATGCGCAATTCTACGCCCAGGCTGTCGGCAAAGCCCTTGGCCAGCTCGTACTCCATGCCGGTGTAACCGTGCTGGTCCTTGTAATAGGTGGTGTTGGACGGACGGGTCATGACCACCAGCTCACCGCGGGTCATTACCCGTTCCATGGCGGTAGGGGTGGGGCGCATGGCGAGCATCATGCCGATAACGCTGAACAGGGCCAGCGAGGCCAGGAGATGCTTAGTATGTCGAAAGAAAACCGTCATCCTTGGTGTACCTCTGTCAGGTTGTCCAGACAGGTCGATACTGCTACCGCCGACCGGTTGGGGGATTGTTCGACCCCCTGCCTGTGATCTATATCACGTAAAAGTGGCGCAACTCTATCAGTGGCAAATGGCTGTTATGTAAAGCTTTGTCGAACAATTGAGCGTTTTATGCACAAATGCGACAAGTCCGGAAAAGAGCATTAAATTGCTTATAAGACAGGTGGCGTAGGCGATTACCCCATGGCGTAGGACGGGGCTGACAAGGTTGAAATTGGCTGTTTCAGGAGGCTGCGAGCGGCGGGCAAATCCCGTATCATTGCGACCCTGAATTTAAAGCACCACCTCTACCCCCACTGGTAATCATATAAGGCGCACTATGCTGATCCTCTCCGGAAGCCCGGCCCTGTCCGCATTTCGTAAGGAAAAACTGCTGGAGTCCCTGACGGGCATTTCTGCGATCTCGGCCCGTTATGTGCATTTTGTGGCGCTCAAGTCGCCACTCAGCAATGAGCAGCAACAGGTGCTGGAAGGGCTGTTGCAGTACGGTCCCAGCCTGGAAGAGGACGATGTGGATGGGCAGCGCTTTGTGGTGGTGCCGCGCCCGGGCACCATTTCGCCCTGGTCGTCCAAGGCCACGGATATCTGTCACAACGCCGGCCTGACCCAGGTAGAGCGGGTGGAGCGGGGCATCGAATACCGGCTGGCTGGCCAGGGTGACCGGTCTGTCCTGGCGCCGGCCCTGCATGACCGCATGGTGGAAGTGGTGCTGGCGGAACTGGATGACGCTGAAGCCCTGTTCTCCCATCACGCCCCCCGCGAGCTGACCACGGTGGATGTGATCGGTGGTGGCCGCGAAGCGCTGGAAGCGGCCAACAGCGAGCTGGGTCTGGCCCTGGCCGATGACGAAATCGACTACCTGGTGGAGCGTTTCACTGCCCTGGGCCGTAACCCCTCCGATGCGGAATTGATGATGTTCGCCCAGGCCAACTCCGAGCATTGCCGCCACAAAATCTTCAATGCGGACTGGACCATCGATGGTGAGGAACAGGATCTGAGCCTGTTCGGCATGATCCGCAACACCTACAACAATGCCCCGGAAGGCGTGTTGAGTGCCTACAAGGACAATGCCTCGGTGGTTGCCGGTCCGGTGGCCGATCGCTTCTTCCCGGCACCGGGCAGTGCCGAGTACCAGTTCGTCAACGAGCCGGTACACCTGCTGATGAAGGTGGAAACCCACAACCATCCCACCGCCATCGCGCCCCATCCGGGCGCGGCCACTGGGTCTGGCGGTGAGATTCGTGACGAGGGCGCCACCGGCCGTGGTTCCAAACCCAAGGCGGGCCTGAACGGTTTCTCCGTGTCCAACCTGAATATTCCCGGTTTCGAGCAGCCCTGGGAAACGCCCTATGGCAAGCCCGGCCGTATTGCCTCGGCACTGGACATCATGATTGAAGGCCCCATCGGTGCGGCGGCCTTCAACAACGAATTCGGTCGCCCCAACCTGTGTGGCTACTTCCGCACCCTGGAAATCCAGGCGCCGGGCGTGAACGGTGATGAAGTGCGCGGCTACCACAAGCCGATCATGATCGCCGGTGGCCTGGGAAACATCCGCGACGGCCATGTGGAAAAGAACCCGATTCCCGCCGGCGCCAAGATCATCGTACTGGGTGGCCCGGCCATGCTGATCGGCCTGGGTGGCGGCGCGGCCAGTTCCATGGCTTCTGGTGAGTCCGACGAAACCCTGGATTTTGCCTCCGTGCAGCGGGACAACCCGGAAATCGAGCGCCGGGTGCAGGAAGTCATCGACCGTTGCTGGGCGGAAGGCGACAACAACCCCATCGTTTCCATCCACGATGTGGGCGCTGGCGGCCTGTCCAACGCCCTGCCGGAACTGGTCCACGACCATGACATGGGCGCGAAACTGGAACTGCGCGAAATTCCCAGCTCCGAGCCCGGCATGAGCCCGGTGGAGATCTGGTGTAACGAAGCCCAGGAGCGCTATGTGCTGGCGGTAATGCCGGAGGACATCGAGCGCTTCGATGCCATCTGTCAGCGCGAGCGCACGCCCTACGCGGTGCTGGGTGAAGCCACTAGTGAAGAGCATCTGACGGTTAGCGACGAGCACTTCGGCAAGGCGCCAGTGGATCTGCCCATGGACCTGCTGTTCGGCAAGCCGCCGAAAATGCAGCGCAGCTTTGACCGGGAAGATTTCCTGCGCCAGACCTTCACCACCGACGGCATCGACCTGAAAGAAGCCGGCGAGCGGGTCCTGCGCCTGCCCACGGTGGCGTCGAAAAGCTTCCTGATCACCATCGGCGATCGATCCATCACCGGTCTGGTTCATCGCGACCAGATGGTCGGTCCCTGGCAGGTGCCGGTGGCCGATTGCGCGGTGACCGCCACGGGTTTCAATCAGAATACGGGCGAAGCCATGGCCATGGGGGAACGCACCCCGGTGGCCCTGGTGGACGCAGCGGCTTCCGGTCGCATGGCCGTGGCCGAATCCATCACCAACATTGCCAGCGCCCATATCGGTGATCTGGGCCAGATTCGTCTGTCCGCCAACTGGATGGCCGCCGCCGGTCACCCGGGTGAGGACCAGGCCCTGTTCGATACCGTGAAAACTGTGGGTATGGAGCTGTGTCCGCAGCTGGGAATCGCCATTCCGGTGGGTAAGGATTCCCTGTCCATGCGCACCGTGTGGAACGAAAAGGGCATCGACAAGAGCGTCACCGCCCCCCTGTCACTGGTAATCTCCGCGTTCTCCGGGGTTACCGACATTGATCTGACCGTGACCCCGGAACTGAAAACCGGTGTGGACAGCGAACTGCTGCTGGTGGACCTGGGCCGTGGTCAGAATCGTTTGGCGGGTTCCGCGCTGGCTCAGGTATTCGGTAAGGTCGGCGACGTGCCGCCGGATCTGGACGATGCCAAAGACCTGATCGCCTTCTTCGAGGTGACCCAGCAACTGCTGGCCGAGCGCAAGTTGCTGGCCTACCACGATCGTTCCGACGGCGGCCTGTTTACCACTCTGGTGGAAATGGCCTTTGCCGGTCGCACCGGCCTGGATATCAGCCTGGATCACATTGCCGGGGATAACCCGGAAGCGGTAGCGGCATTGTTTGCCGAGGAACTCGGTGCCGTGCTGCAGATCAGCCCGGCCCACAAGGACGAGATTCTGACCCGCTACGCAAAAGCCGGTCTCAGTCAGTGCGTTTACAGCCTGGGCCAGCCGGACGGTGACGATGTGATTCGCTTGCGTCTGGGCGGCGGTATCTTGCTGGAAACCCCGCGTCGTGAACTGCAGCGTATCTGGGCGGAAACCAGCTACCAGATCCAGTCCCTGCGCGATAATCCGGATTGTGCTCGCCAGGAATTCGAGGCCATCCCGGACAACAACAATCCGGGCCTGAATGTGCGCCTGACCTTCGACATGACCGAGAACCCGGCGGCGCCTTACATCAACACTGGCGCCAAGCCGAAGATGGCGATCCTGCGCGAGCAGGGGGTCAACGGTCAGACCGAAATGGCGGCAGCGTTCGACCGGGTCGGCTTCTCTGCCATCGACGTGCACATGAGCGACCTGCTGGCAGGGCGAGTGCAGCTGGATGACTTCAAGGGCCTGGTGGCCTGTGGCGGTTTCTCCTACGGGGATGTGCTGGGTGCTGGCGGTGGCTGGGCCAAGACGGTGCTCTACAACCCGGAGCTGCGCGAAGCCTTCAATCGGTTCTTCTTCCGCGAAGACACCTTTGCGCTGGGCGTGTGTAACGGCTGTCAGATGCTGTCCCACCTGAAGGACCTGATCCCCGGTGCCGAACACTGGCCGCGCTTTGTGCGCAATCTGTCCGAGCAGTTCGAGGCGCGCACCTCCCTGGTGGAAATCCAGGACTCGCCTTCCATCCTGCTCAAGGACATGGCCGGTACCCGCATTCCCATCGCCGTGGCCCACGGCGAAGGCCGGGTGGAACTCGGGGATGAAGCCCTGAACCGCAACATCGAGCAGCGTCTGGTGGCCCTGCGCTACGTAAATGGTCAGGGCAACCCGGCGGAACAGTACCCGGCGAACCCTAACGGCTCACCCCAGGGCGTTACCGGTTTCACCACCACCGACGGCCGCGTCACCATCATGATGCCGCACCCGGAGCGGGTGTTCCGTGTCCTGCAGAACAGCTGGATCCCGGACGACTGGCGGGGCCACGAGAACGGCCCCTGGCTGCGGATGTTTGCCAATGCACGGAAGTGGGTGGGGTAAAGGCAATTGATAATTGAGAATGGATAATTGATAGCGGAAAGACAAAGGCGGAAATGGCTTGGCCATTTCCGCCTTTTTTATGTCCTTTTATGAGCTTGAGCTACAAGGTGTCTCCCCTCAGAATCAAACGATTGTTTGAATGTTGCCGTTATCAATTATCCATTCTCAATTATCAATTGGTGTTCTGTGTCTAATAAAACCTTCGGGCCTTTCGAATTGCAAAAGGCCTACAACAACGAGCCTGTGCCTGCGGATTTTGTCGAGCGCCGGCGTATCAGTGCGGCCATGCAGACTCTGGCGGAGCGGCTGATCCGGGCGGAGGGGGATATCGACACGCTCAGCGCCTGGGCGGATCAGCTGGAAGCGTTGGTGGCAACAGTGGGGGAACCGGCGCGACGCGACACCCGGGCTGTCAACCGCAAGCTGTTCACCGGCTCGGCCACCACCGAGGATATCTTCCACATGATGGATTACGACCCGGTGGGTGGACCGTCCAACCCCATTGCCCCCCAGGTGGAGTGGCTGCAGGAAGACCAGAACGGCATTGAAGGGGCGCTGCGCCTGGGGCTGCAATACCAGGGGCCACCGGGGCGGGTGCACGGCGGCGTGATCGCCTGGCTGCTGGACGCGGCCCTGTCCCGAGCCTTGCATGCGGCCTTCCGGTTGGGCGTTACCGGTACCCTGAATATTCGTTATCTGGCAGCCACTCCCATCGAAGACACCATCCACTGCCGGGCCCGTATCACCGGCCAGGAAGGGCGAAAGATCTTTGTGGAAGGCGGCATCTGGCACGGCGATACCCAGACGGTCAGCGCGGAAGGCATCTGGCTCACACCGAAGAGTCTGGGGTAACCATGAGCGAGCAACGCTATCACTTCCGCGACATTCTCGTGGCGGAAACCCCGGCGCCTTCGCCTCGGGCGCGACTGCACCGGGAGCTGGGCCAGGAACTGGTCGGGCTGACCGAGCAGGTGCTGCGCCTGGATGCCCCGGACGACAAGCTGCACGAGTACATCGAACATATCCGTCAGCTGCGTACGGACCTGGCCCAGTATGGCCAGCGGGACTATAACGGCATTCTCCAGCGGCTGCTGGCGGGAGAAGGCTCCGCGGATGATGTGACCGATCTGGTGGATTTCGAAATCCTCACCGGCAAGGCCTCCCCCATGTCGCCACCGCTGGAGTTGTGGCTGGACGGGGACCGGGTCCGGGGCCGGGCAACGTTCGGGTTGGCTTTCCAGGGCCCACCGGGGCGGGTACACGGTGGTGTCCTGTCCCTGGCACTGGATATGCTGATGGCGAAAACTCAGGATTTCGTGAAACAGATCGGAATGACCGGTACGCTCAATATTCGCTACCTGGCCGGTACCCCCATCAATACGCCGGTGGAGTTCGAGGCCCGGCTGGTCACTCTGGAGCGGCGTAAGCTGCGTTGCGAAGGTAGCGTCTGGGTCAATGGCCAACAGACCGTCGCCGCCGAAGGGATCTGGATTTCTGCCCACGGCGATTACGCCCTGAAGCCGGAATTTGCCGCGTTGGCTGACAGCCTGTAAACCACCAAATTTCACCACAGAGGACACAGAGGACACTGAGAAAAACGGTTCTTTCTTTTCTGGCGGCGCCAGTAAGCGCTCCCTACCTTGCAGTATAGGTGTGTTTTTACTCAGTGAACTCTGTGCCCTCTGTGGTAAAAAACCGCTTTACTGAACCGCGAGCGACAATAACAAGGAGGCCAGCCCCATGGACGAGCTGTATTACAAACTGTGCTTTTACGTGCCCACCAGCCATGTGGAGCAGGTAAAGAACGCTATCTT
This sequence comes from Alcanivorax sp., assembly GCF_014762765.1. Taxonomy (GTDB): domain Bacteria; phylum Pseudomonadota; class Gammaproteobacteria; order Pseudomonadales; family Alcanivoracaceae; genus Alcanivorax. The sequence goes on along the minus strand of NZ_JABURH010000014.1, from coordinate 4,013 downwards.
TGAAGCCGGTGCCGGGCATATCGGCGATTATGATTGCTGCTGTTTTCAGACCCTGGGACAGGGCCAATTCCGCCCCCTGGAAGGCAGCAATCCCTACATCGGGGAGACCGGCGGTGAGGTAGAAGTGGTGGAGGAGTACCGGGTGGAAACCATCTGCCCGGCGTCGCGGGTGCAGACCGTGATCAGTGCCCTGCGCCTGGCCCACCCATACGAAGAGCCTGCCATTGACTTGTGGCGGCTGGAGCCGTTGCCCGGGTGAAGGGGGGAGGGGCTTGTGGGAAACGATGCTTGCATCGCGAAGATGTTGGCAGTGCGCTCCCTGATTCGCGATGCAAGCATCGCTTCCCACAAAAACAATGAGCACCGGGTCGGGGACCCTCAGTCGTTCCGGCTAAGGTGCTTCTTCCCTATCGGCGGCACTTCCTGAATTCGTACTGGGTACTCGTCACGCTTGAGATCATCAATATAGAACTTGAGAGTACGGCCCACCACCGGAAAGGCCAGTTCATCCCAGGGGATTTCATCCAGGCCGAACAGACCGGCATCACTGCTTTCTTCGCCCACGCCGTATTTGCCGTCTTCCAGTTTGCCGAGGAAGAACACGTAGACCTGGTTGATATGGGGCAGATTGAAAACGGTATAAAGGTCACCAATGGCCACCGTGGCGCAGGCTTCTTCCCAGGTTTCGCGGGCCGCGCCTTCCTGCAGGGTTTCCCCGTTTTCCATATAGCCGGCGGGCAGGGTCCAGTAGCCCTTTCGTGGTTCGATAGAGCGTTTACACAGCAGCACCTTGCCTTCCCACATGGGGACTGCGCCGACCACGATCTTGGGATTCTGGTAGTGGATGGTCTGGCAATCGGGGCACCAGTAGCGGGGCCGGTTGTCTCCTTCCGGAATGCTGAAACCGATCTGGTCGCTACCGCAGTGACTGCAGAATTTCATGAAACCTCTCGCTCCGGACGCGGCAAAAACCTGATGATACAGGAGAATTCCCGGCTGCCCCATCTGCCGGGTGATGATGTTACTGTCATTGCAGGCTTGCCGCCGACGGCCCGGCTGTTCAAACTACCGTTTGAATTGAATGCACTGTGGAATGCACGACAGGAGAAGACTGTGCTCGATCAGCTCAGGCAGCGATTGCCGGACTACAAACGCACGGAGCTGCCGTTGGCACTGCCGGAGGCAGCCGTGCTGATGCCGCTGATTGATGATCCGGAGCCGCGACTGATCCTGACCGTGCGTTCCAGCACCATGCCCACCCATGCCGGTGAGGTGGCTTTCCCCGGGGGCAAGCGTGACCCGGGAGACAAGAACCTGTTGATGACGGCCCTGCGCGAGAGCCAGGAAGAGGTGGGCCTGGATCCTGGCTATGTGGACGTGCTCGGCCAACTGTCGCCGCTGGCATCCCGTTATGGCATGAAGGTAACGCCCTTTGTGGGTATCGTCCGGCCCGAGGCACCGCTGGTGGCGGAGCCTGGAGAAATAGAGACGATTTTTCAGGTGCCACTGCAGTTTTTCCTGGATGAAGTCCCGGAATTATCCAGTCCCATCGATTTTTTTGGCCGGCGTTTCCGCATTCCCAGCTATTACTACGAAGACAAGCGCATCTGGGGGCTGACTGCCTTCATGATTCTGGATCTGATCAACCATGTTTATGATGCGAACATCGAGTTTGAAGTGACGGACTGACAACGAAGGAAAGCACTGATGATTTATAAAATTGGCAGTCGGCAACTGGAACAACGGGGTACCGGCCACTGGATCGCTGACAATGCCACCGTTATCGGCTCGGTGATCATGGAAGCCAACACCAGCATCTGGTTCAACGCGGTACTGCGCGCCGATAATGATGTGATCGAGATTGGCGAAAACACCAATATTCAGGACGGCTCCGTGTTGCATGTGGACCCGGGCGTGCCCATGAAAATTGGCCGTGATGTGACTGTGGGCCACAAGGTGATGCTGCACGGCTGCACCATTGGCGATAACAGCCTGATTGGTATTAACGCGGTGGTTCTGAACAAGGCGGTGGTTGGCAAGAATTGCATCATCGGTGCCAATTCCCTGGTGCCGGAAGGCATGAAGATCCCTGATAATTCCCTGGTGATGGGCTCCCCGGCCAAGGTGGTCAAGGAAATCACCGATGGCCACAAGGCCATGCTGACCATGAGCAGCATGCACTATGTGGCCCACGCCAAGGAATTCGATGAGCATCTGGAAGTGGACGAACGGTTTTCGTCATGAGTCAGTTGATATCCCCCTGTGTTTCCATCTGCGCCCTGGATGAAAATGATATCTGCGTGGGGTGTTTCCGCAGTGGCGGAGAGATTTCCATCTGGGGACTGCTTTCCGATGAGGAAAAGCGGGAAGTGTTTCGTCGTATTGAACAACGCATGAAGGGCGTACCGGCGCCCTGTGTGGTCCGCAAGGAGAAAAATCCATCATGACCGATATCGGTGATCAGGGCCCTCACAAACCCGTGGTTGGCCTGGCCCTGGGCAGTGGCTCTGCCCGCGGCTGGGCACACATTGGCATCATTCAGGGATTGGATGAAATCGGCGTGCAGCCACAGGTGGTTGCGGGTACCTCCATTGGTGCGCTGGTGGGCGGGGCCTACGTGACTGACACCCTCAACGAATTTGCTGACTGGGTGCAGTCACTCACCGTCAAGGATGTGTTCGGCCTGCTGGATATCAGCTTGTCTGGAGGTATGGTCAAAGGGGAGAAGTTGTTCAACTTCTTCCGCGAGCATCATGAAAATCCGGATATTGAGACTCTGGAAAAGAAACTGGTTACCGTGGCCACGGACATGAAAACCGGCCGTGAAATCTGGATCACCAAAGGCTCCATGCTGGATGCCGCCCGGGCGTCCTGTGCATTGCCGGGTTTGTTTTCACCGGTAAAAATGCAGGGACGCTGGATGCTGGACGGAGGGCTGGTGAACCCGGTGCCGGTGTCTGCCGCCCGCGCCATGGGGGCGGATGTGGTCATTGCCGTCAACCTCAATGCCCAGCTGGTGGGGGCGCACCTGTCCCGTGACACCCGCACACAGGCTGAGGGTGAAGACGGCAGTGACGAAGAGCGCAGCATCTGGCACAAGATGATGGGCTACTTCATTTCCGAAGATGGCGATGACCCTGGCTTTTTTGATGTGGTGGCCTCCAGTATCAATATCATGCAGGACCGCATCACGCGTTCCCGCATGGCAGGCGACCCGCCGGAGGTGACGTTGGTGCCGCTGCTGGAAGATTTCGCCCTGATGGATTTTCATCGCGCCAAGGAAGCCATCGAAGAGGGGCGCGCGCTGGTTAAACGCTATGAAGCCGACATCCTCGCCTGGGTGGGCTCACCGGTAGCGGATAGGGTTTGAGAGGTAATTGATAATTGAGAATGGATAATTGATAACTGCGCGAGAAGCGCAGGTGCAATATAAACGCAAGAGGCCGCGCTCAAGGTTTGGGCGCGGCCTCTTGCGTTAGAGAACAGATGGAATGAGAACGCGAGTTATCAATTATCCATTCTCAATTATCAATTAACCCCTGCCCTTCTGGCCTTCACCGCTTTCACCATATTGTCTTTCACCTGCAGGATCTCGATCTGGTATTGATCGATCTTTATCGAGATATTGGCGTCGGGGATGTCCTGCAGGTATTCCAGGATCAGGCCGTTGAGGGTTTTGGGGCCGTCGGTGGGTAGCTCCCAGTCCAGGCTGCGGTTGATTTCGCGCAGGGTGGCGGAGCCGTCGATGACATAGCTGTCGTCATCCTGGGGGTGGATGTCCGGGCTGCTGGCGGCCAGGTCGGTGGTGAATTCGCCGACAATCTCTTCGAGGATATCTTCCAGGGTAACCAGTCCCAGTACATCGCCGTATTCGTCCACCACGATACCGATACGGCGCTTGGCATTCTGGAAGTTGATCAGCTGCTGGTGCAGGGAGGTGCCCTCCGGGACAAAGTAGGGCTCCACCGTGTGCTGCATCAGCTCCGCCTTGTTGATGTCTTCCTTGAGCAGCA
>NZ_JABURH010000139.1 GCF_014762765.1 Alcanivorax sp. | reverse complement strand
GGTGTGCATACCATGTTGACGGTGCTGGCCGGCGGCGAGGTGCCGGAACTGATGGCGTGCGGACTCCGTGAGGTGATGGAAGCGGCGGCGTTTCATCGGGATGCGTTTGAGGAGGAATAGACACCACTGACGCTTGACCGCCTCACCATCGTGATTCGCAGTGCACAGGCGTTTGCCCATGGGCGGCAAGGTTCAGCGTTATCGATAGTATCGGGCGCAAGCGGCTTTATGGCGTGTGATGTTCATGCATTAAAACCAGTAATGCCGCAGAGCCGATAATCACTTCAAGGGAAAGGTAGACCACCATAAGCCAGTGGGGCATGCCGTCAACGGCGATACTCAACAGCCTGCCGGTGGCCAGGCTCAGCATGAACAGCGCTAGCGTCACTAACGCAAATGGCTTCAGCTTCGGCAGCCAGGCGCCCGCCAGCCAGAACAGCAAATTCCCGAGATACAGGCCCATGACGGCTCGGTAAATGTGGGTGCTGTTCACGTTCGCCACCTCAATATCGAACAGATAGTCGAGCGTGGTAGCCGGAAACGCCCCGTAGGACAGGGCAATCGGCAACAACCCCACGGCGGAAAGCAAAAGCAGTATTCGTCCCGCATCAAATCGCATCTTCATTCCTCTCTGAGACCGTAAAAATTCTGTCCTTGGTCGCTGTGCCGGCTAGGCGGCAAAGCGCTGTGCCAGGTCAACGCTCCAGTCGGGGAACGCCATCATGGCAGTGGCGACGCCGATGGCGATGATCACCCAGGCACTGCACACCCCCTTCAACCAGAGCGGTGCACCACTGACCTCCATATACGCGAACATCACCAGAAAGGCTTTCAGGCCCGTCAGCGCAGCGATGGCGCCAAGCACATAAATGGAAGCCGGCTGGGTACTTTCCAGTGCTGATACCAGGGTGATCAGGACCAGCGCCAGCCACACAACCAGCACCGGCCTGAGGGCGCGCACGCGGTTACCTATCAAATGGCTCATCATGTCGACCCTCAGCTAGCCAGATAAATCAGGAAGAACAGCACGATCCACAGCAGATCAACCAGATGCCAGAACACCCCGATGCCTTCTAGGAAGGCCACATCACGCTCACCGGGCGGGGTATTGGGCTGCAGCTGACGGCAGCGACGAATCACCAGCAGCAGTGCCCCGATGCCAACCAGCACATGCAGAAGGTGGATGCCGGTGAAGACAAAGTAGTACATGAAAAAAACATTATTGAGGGCACTGGCCCCGGCCAGGATGTGCTGGCTGTACTCCACCACCTTCAGGACAACGAAGGTGCCCCCCAGGGCTGCGGCCAACTGGTAAGCGCGCCGGGCCGCTGTGCCCTGGCCCTGGCGGACGAGGGTCAGCCCGGCCGCCACGGCGGCGGAACTGGTGATCAGCACCAGGGTATTGGCCAGCCCGATCGCCCAGCTCATCTGGGCGCCACCCTCCGCGAAGAGGGCTGGCTGGCTGGCGTGGTTCCAGCCCCAGATGGCGAAAAAGAGCCCGAAAATGACCAGATCCCCAAGGATAAAGATCCACAGCTCGGCTTCGCCGGGGATATGGGGAGGCTTGCGCTCACCGGCACCCATGGCGGAGCTGTTGATACCTGGCTGGTTCATGAGAAATGCTTGCGCACAACCGGCACCAGAATGAACGGTGTGAGCAGGAAGTAGATGATGAAGATGATGGCCGGAATCCAGAAGCCAATAATGCCATCCCAGGCGAACGGACCGTCCTTGAAGAAAAACACCAGCAGCTCGGGCAGATAAAGAATGGCGGCCCACAGGTTAAAGTAGCCGAACCAGCGCGGGATCATCGGATTCTCCCGCGGGCTCTGCACCAGGATGGCATAGGCACTGAGCGCCCAGACCCCCAGAAACATGGGGATACCGCCCATGAACTGAAGGAACGCATAGTCACTGGCATATTGGACAATTTCCGGCGCGCGATCGGGGCGGAAGGCCGCCAGCGCGAACGAGAACGGGGTATAAAAGTTCATCACCAGATAGGTGGCCAGGGTGAACCCTATCATCAGGGTCACCATTCCCACTCCGCCCTCAATCTTGCGGATAATCATTACCAGCAGGGCCGATACCGGCAACAACGCCCAGGTCGAACACATCATGAAGACACTGGCCAGCATCAGGATCACATGGCGCTCTTCAAAGATCCTGGCGACTTCGGCAGCGTTGCGGGTTGGCGCAATGGGGGGGAAGAAGTGGGCGAGAACCAGCCAGCCCATGCCGAATAGCATCAGGTATACCAGCCCGCACCAGGCGGCGCCGCGCTCCAGAAATCGATGGTTCACTGTCTGTCTCCTGCCATGATGTTGAAAAGGGTCTATATCCGCCAGCCACATTGCCCGGCGCCATAGACGGCCTGACATTAGACAGGAGAGCGGGTTGGCATTTGTCGCCGATGCTTGTCTTTTGTCGCCAATTTGCCGTGGCGAATGGTGTGTTCGCATCATCCGCAGCAGTCAGCCATCGACGGCATTTTTCGGAGACGGTTCGCCCAGCGTTCGGTGTTAACCTTGTCCTTGCGGCGGCGGGATATGAGGCGTCATCCCAAATTTGGCCGGCACGGTCAAACGATGGCGCCCAGAGTCAAACCGGTTCCTTTTCAATACCGGTGGTCTCTTCTATCCGATGAGGCTTGGGTAATGGTTTGTGGGCAGGTCAGCCGTGAAAGGCGGCCTGTATCGGCCTGTTAAGGCATGAAGGGGAAAATGAACAAAGACGAGGCAGCACTGCGGTTTCCCGGTTATTTTCTGGAAACCTTTGAATCCATCGTGCAAGCCGGGGGCGGAAGCGTCCGGCAAGCACGTGTCGCCTGTCATTTGCCAGAACAAGGCAGCCTTGATTCGTTGAGCCTGACGCAGTTCAAGGAAATCCTGCGGCAAATTCTGCGCTTCACGAACCGCAAGGAGCCGGCATCGTTGCAGCTACTGAGGCATATTCCCGTCACCGCCCACGGCATGATCAGTGTGGCGGCCATGACAACAGAGACACTGGGGCAAGCCCTGGATGTGGCACTACGCTATTTCCCCCTGATTCTTCCTACTCACGAACTGTATAGGGTAACGGTCGGCAATGAGGTGCAGGTGCATATCCAGTGTCTGCATGCGCTGGGCTCGCCGTTTGATGAGATCCTGACGGAAATTATCCCCAGTGACCTGTTTCAGATGGTCAGGCTCTCTAAACAGACAGACACAGCAACCCCAAAGGCGGCTTCTAATGGGACTATCCACTTTGCCCATGAGAGTGACTTTGAGCCGGAAGTCTACCAGCGCTACTTCAACGCAGACGTTGAATTTGGCTGCCCGGAGACATTCTTCTCGGTTTCCCGCAACACCCTGGCGCGGCCCCTGTTCACCCGTAATCGGAGCACCCATGATGTTGCGGTGTCAGCGCTTGAATCCCGATTAGCGCAGGCCGAGCAGGATCAGCCCATTACCCGCAAGGTTCGGCGTTTCATCAGCGTTTCGATGCTCAGTAAAAAGGTCCCGGATGCGGCTACCGTTGCAGAGGCGCTGGCGATGTCACAACGGACCCTGACACGGCGACTCAGTGAGGAAGGCAGTAGTCTGGTCGCCTTGCTTGAAAGCGTGCGTATCGAAAAGGCCGAAGGCCTGTTGCTGGGCAGCAACTTGCCTTTGGGGCGTATCGCAAGGGAGCTGGGTTACAGCGACTTATCGTCGTTTTCCCGGGCGTTCAAGCGTGTCAAAGGAATCGCACCCAGCAAATTACGCGACCCCGGCTAACGGGCAAAGAGCTGATCCCATTGTTCGAGCGAACCTGTCGCCTTACAGGTTTAACTGGCTAAATCCGTGTCAGCCTCAGCCGGCCCGGCTGCCAAGTCTTTCCAACTGACGGTTATGACTCCGGGACAGCAGCAGCAGAGTGCTGATAGCTTCCAGCAGAGCTATATCCGACTGCGTATCCCAAACATAACCCCTTCTCGTTCTTGAGCTTTTCATGGTGGCAGCTGTGAATGGCAGACCGTTTCATAACTCAGCCCCGCACAAAGCGAGGGGTGGGAATAAGGGGGGGGCGGCATTGAC